>JANWZF010000317.1 GCA_025054905.1 Tepidimonas sp. | reverse complement strand
GGGGTATGGGAGGCATCCTCGACCGAGGTGCGCTTCTTCCAGCGGGCGATGGTGGAGACGCTCACTCCCAAGCGCTGGGCCAGAACCGTCATCGGCTCGCGACTTGCCCTGGATCCCGGCACGAATCCTTGGTGTCGTGGTGGCACTCTTGTGCAGTCTCAGGTGCGTCGGATCAACTCCTGCAGGACCTCCCGGGCCAAGAGTAAACCACGCCGCCGGCCAATCAGTGAATCATCCGAGACAGGACAGGCTCGCGCCTTTCGCAGGATGGCGGCAAAGCACAGGGCGTGCCGTGTCAAAGACTTCGAAGCGCTCACCCGAGATCCCCGTGCTAGTCATGGGCACGCACGGCAGAATCAGGCATCGAGAACCTGCCCCCCAGGCAATCACTCTGGTCCCCTGCTTCCCACCCAGCCCTCACTCCCACTCGATCGTCGCGGGCGGCTTGGAGCTGACGTCGTAGGTGACGCGGTTGATGCCGCGCACCTCGTTGATGATGCGGCTGGAGACGCGCTTGAGCAGGCTGTAGGGCAGCTCGGCCCAGTCGGCGGTCATGAAGTCGCTGGTTTGCACCGCGCGCAGCGCCACCACGTAGTCGTAGGTGCGGCCGTCGCCCATCACGCCCACGCTCTTGACTGGCAGAAAGACCGCAAACGCCTGGCTGACGAGGTCGTACCAACTCTTGCCGCTGTGGGGCTCCAGCGTGGAGCGCAGCTCCTCGATAAAAATGGCGTCGGCGCGGCGCAGCAGATCGGCGTATTCCTTCTTGACCTCGCCGAGGATGCGCACACCCAGGCCCGGGCCGGGGAAGGGATGGCGGTACACCATGTCGTGCGGCAGGCCCAGCGCCACGCCGAGCTCGCGCACTTCGTCCTTGAAGAGGTCGCGCAGCGGCTCCAGCAGCTTCAGCCCGAGCTGCTCGGGCAGCCCGCCAACGTTGTGGTGGCTTTTGATGGTGACGGCCTTTTTGCTCTTGGCCCCGCCGGACTCGATGACGTCGGGATAGATCGTGCCCTGCGCCAGCCACTGGATGCCCTTCGACCCGGGGCGGGCGGCCTTGAGTTTTTCGGCCTCGGCCTTGAAGACGTCGACGAACAGGCGGCCGATGATCTTGCGCTTGTCCTCGGGGTCGGTGACGCCGGCCAGCTCGCGCAGAAACAGCTCGCTGGCGTCGACCCGGATAACCCGGGCGTGCAGCTTGCCCGCGAACATGTCCATCACCATGTCGGCTTCGTTGAGGCGCAGCAGGCCATGATCGACGAACACGCAGGTGAGTTGGTCGCCGATGGCGCGGTGGATCAGCGCTGCGGCCACCGAGGAGTCCACGCCCCCTGAGAGGCCCAGCAGCACCTCCTCGTCGCCGACCTGGGCGCGGATGGCCTGCACGGCTTCGTCGATGTGGTCGCGCATGATCCAGTCGGGCCGTGCGCCGCAGATCTCCAGCACGAAGCGCTCCAGGATCGCCCGCCCCTGCACCGTGTGCGTCACCTCCGGGTGAAACTGCACGCCGTAGAAGCGCCGCGCCTCGTCGGCCATGCCGGCGATCGGGCAGGAGTCGGTGCTGGCCATCAGCTTGAACCCGGGGGGCAGCTCCACCACCTTGTCGCCGTGGCTCATCCACACTTTCAGCATGCCGTGCCCCTCGGGCGTGTGGAAGTCGGCGATGTCCTTCAGCAGGGCGGTGTGGCCACGCGCGCGCACCTCGGCGTAGCCAAATTCGCGCACCGGCGAGCCCTCCACCCGCCCGCCAAGCTGCTGCGCCATCGTCTGCATGCCGTAGCAGATGCCCAGCACCGGCACGCCCAGCTCGAACACCGCCTCGGGGGCGCGGTCGTCCACCTCGTAGACGCTGGCGTGGCTGCCCGACAGGATGATGCCCTTCAGCCGCCCATCGGCCGCGTAAGCGCGCACCCAGTCGCTGCTGACGTCGCAGGGGTGCACCTCGCAGTACACGTGCGCCTCGCGCACGCGCCGTGCAATCAGCTGCGTGACCTGCGAACCAAAGTCGAGGATCAGGATCTTGTCGTGGTTCATGACGTCGTGTCCGCTGCGGTGGCGCAAAAGCGAAGGGCCGCCAGCGGGCGGCCCTCGGTGGGGCGTGGCCTCAGTCGAGGCGGTAGTTCGGGGCTTCCTTGGTGATCTGCACGTCGTGCACGTGGCTTTCGCGGATGCCGGCTGCCGTGATTTCGACGAACGTGGCCTTCTCATGCAACTCGGCAATGCTGGCGCAGCCGCAGTAGCCCAGCGCGGCGCGGATGCCGCCGGCCATCTGGAAGATGATGGCCACCACCGAGCCCTTGTAAGGCACGCGACCCTCGATGCCTTCGGGCACCAGCTTGTCGGCGTTGGGGTTGGCCGCCTCGTCGTTTTCCTGGAAATAGCGGTCGGCGCTGCCGGCCTTCATCGCGCCGATGGAGCCCATGCCGCGGTAGCTCTTGTAGCTGCGCCCCTGGTACAGGATGACCTCGCCCGGGGCTTCTTCGGTGCCGGCAAACATGCCGCCCATCATCACGGTGTGCGCGCCGGCCGCCAGCGCCTTGGCGATATCGCCGCTGTAGCGGATGCCACCGTCGGCGATCAGCGGCACCCCGGTGCCCTTGAGGGCCTGCGCCACGTTGTCGATGGCGGTGATCTGCGGCACACCCACACCGGCCACGATACGCGTGGTGCAGATGGAGCCCGGCCCGATGCCGACCTTGACCGCGTCCGCCCCGGCCTCCACCAGCGCGCGCGCGGCCTCGCCGGTGGCGATGTTGCCGCCCACCACCTGCACCTGCGGATAGTTGTGCTTGACCCAGCGCACCCGGTCCAGCACCCCTTTGCTGTGGCCGTGCGCGGTGTCCACCACGATCACATCGACGCCCGCCTTGACGAGGGCCTCGACCCGCTCGTCGGTGCCCGGCCCCACGCCCACCGCCGCGCCCACACGCAGCCGCCCGTTGTCGTCGCGCGCGGCGTTGGGGAAGTTGAGCTGCTTGGTGATGTCCTTGACGGTGATCAGACCCTTGAGCTCGAAGGCGTCGTTGACCACCAGCAGGCGCTCGAGCTTGTGCTTGTTCAGCAGTGCCTTGGCCGCCTCGGGCGTGGTGCCTTCGGGCACCGTGACCAGACGCTCGCGCGGGGTCATGATCTCGCGCACGGGCGCGTCCATGCGCGTCTCAAAGCGCAGGTCACGCCCGGTGACGATGCCCACCACCTTGCCACCTTCGACGACCGGAAAGCCCGACACCCCCAGCTCGTCGGAGAGCTTGACCACCTGCCGCACCGTGGTGTCGGGGCTGATGACCACCGGATCGCGCAGCACGCCCGACTCGTAGCGCTTGACCTTGGCCACCTGCGCGGCCTGCTCCTGCACCGACAGGTTTTTGTGGATGATGCCGATGCCGCCTTCCTGCGCGATGGCGATGGCCAGCCGGGCTTCGGTCACGGTGTCCATCGCCGCCGACACCAAGGGCAGGTTCAACGTGATGTCGCGCGTCAGCCGGGTGGCCAGCGAGGTATCCTTGGGCAGAACTTGCGAGTAGGCAGGAACGAGCAGGACGTCGTCGAACGTCAGGGCTTTTCCGAGCAGGCGCATGGGGTTGAGCTCCAAAAATCGTATTGTACGCGGCCACCCTTGGCCCTCAGGGCGCAAACCCGTGCCCCGCCCAGCGGGCCGAGCCCACCGACGTGCTAGCACCGCCGCGCAAACAGGCCCGGAGCCCGCGCACCCTGGCGCTGAAAGCGCTCCCGCCGCGCCACCTTGGGGTCCACGCGCAGCGGCCGCGTCAGCTCCACGCGGTCACCGTCGCGCAGCGGGGCGTGCAACCCTTCGACCCGCCGCCCCCAGACACTGACGGCCAGCTCACCCGCTGCCACCGCCGCCAGCACGTCCCAGCCGCTGGACAGCAGCGCCTGCTGCACCGTGGCGCCATCGGGCAGCTGCAGCCGGCTTTCGCGCACCTGGCGCGGCGCCACCGCCCAGACCACCTCGACCTGCATCCCCTCACCCGGCCCCATACACCTGGTCGGCACGCTTGACGAAGGCGTCCACCAGCGTGTCGGCGATGCGGTCAAACACCGGGCCGACCAGTGCCGCCAGCACGCTGCTGGAAAACCCGTAGGTCAGCACGAACTCGATGCGGCAGGCGCGCTGCGGCGGCTCGCCCAGCGGCGTGAAGGTCCAATCCCCCTCCAGCTGCGAAAACGGCCCGTCCACCAGCGTGATGTGGATGCGCCGCCCTTCTTCGTGCACATTGCGCGTGGTGAAGCTCTTGTGCACACCCCCAAACGCCATGCCGATGGTGGCCACCATGCCGTCCTCGGTACGCTGCAGCACGCGGCCGAACTCGCACCACGGCAAAAACTGCGGGTAGCGCTCGACGTCGGCCACCAGCGCGAACATCTCGGCTGCCGCGTGCCAGACCAGCACCGATTTGCGGACCGTCTTGGGTTTCATAGAATTGCAGATTTTGCCCGATGGATGGCTGACCATGAACGCCACCGCACGCAAGCCTGCTGCCAGCCTCATTGCCGACAACAAGAAGGCCCACTTCAACTACCACATCGAGGAGCGCTTCGAAGCCGGCGTCGTCCTGCAGGGCTGGGAGGTCAAGGCCATCCGCGAGGGCAAGGTGCAGATCACCGAAGGCTACGTGGTGGTGCGCGAGGGCGAGCTCTTTTTGATCGGCTGCCTGATCCACCCGCTGCGCACCGCCTCCACGCACATCCGCGCCGACAGCGCGCGCACGCGCAAGCTGCTGATGCACAAAGCCGAAATCCGCCGCCTGATCGGCAAGGTCGAGCAAAAGGGCTACACGCTTGTGCCGCTAAACCTGCACTGGAAAAACGGCCGCGTCAA
>JANWZF010000308.1 GCA_025054905.1 Tepidimonas sp. | reverse complement strand
CGGTGCGCGAACGTGATCGCATCCTCCAGCGACCAGCCCCGCAGCACCGCCAGCACACGCAACAGCAGCAGCGTGCGCGGGCTGTGCCAGTCGGCCATCGCCTCGCGGGCCAACCCGAACCACAGCAGCGGTGCCAGGGTTGGTTGGTGCAGCCAGCGGCCCAGCTCCCCTTCGGCTGGGGCCGGGGCGGCGGTGTGTCGACTCAGCCGTGCCAGGCGGCGCAGCGCAGCAGCCGTGACCTCCGGTGCGGCGGGCAGGTCATCGGCGTCGGCCAACCCCAGCTCGCAGGCCAGCGCGGCGTCCCAGTCCGACAACGGACGCCCCAGCGCGGCGCGCTCCAGCACCACGCCGCGCTCGCCCGTCCCGACGCGCTGGCGCCAGGCTTCGGCCGCCTGGGGCTGCCGCAGTGCCCAAGACCAGTGGGTGATCCCATGCTGCACGGTGCGCCAAAACACCGCGGCATGATCGCCGCGGCCATCGATCTGGGCGCAGGCTTGCGCCCAGTGCGCCGCCAGCAGGCTGGTGGCCACCGCCTCGGCGTAGGCCAGATGGCCGGGACGGTGCGGGTCGAAGCGCTGGGTTGCGGCGCGGCGGATGCGCTGCTGGGCCGCGGCGCTGCCCAGCAGCCCCAAGGCGTGCTCCAGGTGAGCGATCCGCTGGCCCGAGCGCAGGCGCCGCTGGGCGTGCGCCATCAGCTGCAGCGCCAGCGGTGGATCGGTGCGCAGTCGCAACGCCAGGGTGTAGGGGGTGACGTCCTCGTGCAGCGCTTCCTGCAGCGCGGTCTCATCCAGCAGCACCGGCCACGATAGATCGCCCCCGCCTGCCAGCCAGGGCGGCAGTGCAGAGGGGGGCGGCGCGTGGGAAGGGGCGGGCGGCATGGCAGCAGGCGCAGACGGCAACAGGCGGAACTATCATAGGATGCGTCCAACCCACAACCCACAGGAGACCGCCCGATGCCGTTGCAACTCTACTACGCCCCCGGGGCCTGCTCATTCGTGCCGCACGCAGCGCTGGAGCTGGCAGGCGCCGAGTTCGAACCCGTGCTGGTCAAGCTGCACAAAGGGGAGCAGCGCAGTGCGGCGTTTTTGGCGCTGAACCCCCGTGGCCAGGTGCCGGTGTTGGTGGATGATGGGGCGGTGATCACGCAGGTTGTGGCCATCGGGCTGCATTTGGACGCCCGCTTTCCTGCCGCCCAGCTGCTGCCTGCGCAGGGCCTGGAGCGCATCCGTGCGCTGGAATGGTTGGCGTGGATGAACAACACCGCGCATCCGACTTTTGGGCATGTCTTTGCGCCAGCCAAGTTCACCGACGATGTGGCCGCGCAGGCCAGCGTCAAGGCGCACGCGCTGGTCCGCTACCGCGAGCTGCTGGGGGAGCTGGAGGCCGCCGTGGCGGCGCGCCCGGGGCCATGGTTGGGCGGTGCATCGCCCGGGCTGCTGGATGCCTATGCGGTGACGTTGCTGCGCTGGGGTGGTTTGGCTGGTATCGATCCGACCACGTTGCCACAGACCTGGGCGCTGGCGCAGGCGTTTGCCGCGCTGCCGGCGGTGGCGCGCGTGCTGCAGCGCGAGCGGCTGCCGCTCAACCTCTATCAACCGGCTGCGGCCTGAAAGCGCACCGACACGCGCAGCCCGCGTCGCTGCGGGCGGTGTGGGTGCGTGTCCTCCATCGCCAGCATCGCGCCGTGCTGGCGCACGATTTCGTGCACGATGGCCAGGCCCAGCCCCGAGCCCTCGACGTTGGTGCCCAGCGTGCGGTAAAACGGCGCCAGCACTCGTTCGCGTTCCGATGGGGCGATGCCGGGGCCGTCGTCCTCGATCTGCAGCACCTGCACGCCGCCCCACGGGTCGCTGAGCACGCGCACCGTGACCATGCCGCCGCGCGGCGTGTAGCGCAGCGCGTTGTCGGTGAGGTTGCGCACCAGTTCGGCCAGCAGCACGGCGTTGCCCCACAGGCGCAGCGGGGGGGCACCGCGCAGCACGTCAGCGGCGGGCAGCGTCTCAAAGCCCAGATCCAGCCCCCGGTCTAGCGCCAGCGGCACCAGATCCTCGACCACCTGGCGCGCCACGGCGATCAGGTCCACCGCCTCGCGCGGCAGCGCCTGGCCGGCGGCTTCGGCGCGCGCCAGCGCCAGCAACTGGTTGACCGTGTGCGTGGCGCGCACGCTGGAAGACGCGATCTGCCGCAGTGTGCGCTCGATGTCCTCGCCAGGTCTGGCAGGTAACTGCTGTTGCGCCATTTCGGCCTGCAGGCGCAGGCCGGCCAGCGGCGTTTTGAGCTGGTGCGCGGCATCGGCCAAAAAGCGCTTCTGGTTCGACAGCGTGGTGGTCAGCCGCTGCAGCAGGTCGTTGATCGAGGCCACCAGCGGGGCTACCTCCTGCGGCACGCCGTGGGGGTCGATCGGGCTGAGATCGTCGGGCCGGCGCGAGCGGATGCGCCGCTCCAGCTCGCTCAACGGGCGGATGCCGTGCACCAGCGCCAGCCACACCAGCAGCACCGCCAGCGGCAGGATGATGAACTGCGGCACCATCACCCCCTTGATGATCTCGGTGGCCAGCTTGGAGCGCTTGCCGCGTGTTTCGGCCACCTGCAGCAGCGCCAGCGGCTCGGTGCTGCCGCCGCGCACGAGCCAGGTGTAGGCCACGCGCACCTCGTCGTCGCGGATGACGTCGTCGCGCAGCAGCACCACGCCGGGGCGCGGTGCGGATTCGGCCGGCGCGGGGAAAGCCGGATCGCCCGCGATCAGCCGTCCGCTGGCGTCGCGCACCTGGTAAAAGACCAGGTCGATGTCGTCGGCGCGCAGCAGCTCGCGCGCCTGCGGCGTCAGCGTAAAGTTGACCCGCCCCTGGTCGACGGCCACGAACTGGGTCAGCGCCTGCAGCGTGAACTCCAGCGCGCGGTCGTAGGGCCGGTTGGCGATCCCCTGCGCCACCAACCAGGTCAACCCCAGCGACAGCGGCCACAGCAACAGCAGCGGCGTCAGCATCCAGTCCAGGATCTCGCCGAACAGGCTGGGCTGTTCGCGCCGCAGCAGGCTGCGCCAGCTGGCGCGCGCTTCAGGCGGGGATTTTTTCAAGGCAGTACCCCAATCCACGCACCGTGGCGATGCGTATGGGGCCGCGCTCGATCTTCTTGCGCAGGCGGTGGATGTAGACCTCGATGGCGTTGTTGCTGACCTCTTCGCCCCACTCGCACAGACGCTCGACCAGCTGCTCCTTGCTGACTAGGCGGCCGGCGCGCTGCAGCAGCACCTCCAGCAGGCTGAGCTCGCGCGCGGACAACTCCACCAGGCGTCCGTCGATGGTGACGACGCGGCCAGCCTGGTCGTAGGTCAGCGGGCCGTGCTGGATCAGGCTGCAGGCCGCGCCGTTGCCACGGCGCACCAGCGCGCGCACGCGTGCCTCCAGCTCAGCCAGCGCAAACGGCTTGGCCATGTAGTCGTCCGCCCCCAGGTCCAGGCCGCGCACCCGGTCCTCCACACTGTCGGCGGCGGTCAGGATCAGCACCGGCAGCCGTGCCCCACGCGCCCGCAGGCGCTTGAGTACCTCCAGGCCGCTCAAACCGGGCAGCCCCAGATCCAGGATCAGCAGGTCGAAGGCATCGTTGACCAGCAGCGCTGCATCGGCGGCATCACCGCTGGCCACATGGTCCACGGCCGCACCCGCAGCGCGCAGCGTGCGTTGCAGGCCGTCGGCCAGCACCTGGTCGTCTTCGGCGATGAGGATGCGCATCGGTCGTCTCCTCCGGGCCGCGGCAGGCGCTCAAGGCGCCCGGTCGCGGTGACGAACATTGTAGGCCCGCCCCGGTGGGGCCGGATCGTCCCCGTCTGCGTAGGCCTCCAGGCCCAGCAGCACCACGGCGGCCACCGCCTCGCCGACGGCGGCCCGAAATTCGGCTTCGGCCTGTTGCACGGCGCGCCGAAACGCCTGCAGCCAGTCCAGCCCGGTGGGCGTGAAGACGATACGCCGGGCGCGGGCGTCGCGGGGGTCGGGCTCGCGGCGCACCAGTCCCCAGGCCACGCACTGGTCGACCAGATCGCCCATGGCCTGCTTGCTCATGCCGGCGCTGTGCGCCAGCTCGTTCAGCCGCGCCCCGCCCAGTGGCAGATGCCGCGTGATGTGCACGATGGCCGCGCTGATCTGCGCGCGCGCAGCCAGGTTGGACAGCGCCAACGGCGCCTGGGGACTGTGCGCCATCAGCTCCAGCACGCGCTCATCGAAGCGCCGCCGGGCATGGCCCAGCAGCCGACCCAGGTGCGTCAGGCGCCAGCGTTCATCGGGTCCGTAGCTCAGGGGAGGCATCGCCGTTCAATAGTAATGCAAACTGACCAAAAATTGTTTTTTGTTCCATGCATTGGGCGCTACACTGACAGGCACGCATCGGCCGCAAGGGGCCCGCAGGCCCCGGGGAGGGCGGTGCGATCGCCACCTATCCCATGTTGGAATTCACGCAAGGAGCACGATCATGAATGCCCCCGTCCGCACCCCCGACCCCGACAAAGCCAAGGCCCTGCAGGCCGCGCTGGCGCAGATCGAAAAGCAGTTTGGCAAGGGCACCATCATGCGCCTGGCCGAAGGCGAAAAGGTGGAGGACATCCAGGTGGTGTCCACCGGCTCGCTGGGGCTGGATCTGGCGCTGGGGGTGGGTGGGCTGCCG
>JANWZF010000279.1 GCA_025054905.1 Tepidimonas sp. | reverse complement strand
GACCATGCCGACGCGGCCGAACTGCAGCAGGCGCTGGCGGCCGCCGCTGCCCAGCCGGGCGCCCCCCGCGACTGGCTGTGCACCGACAAAGACGCGGTCAAGCTGCGCGGCGTGGCGCTGCCGCCCGGGGTGCGTCTGTGGTCGGTCGGCCTGGAGCTGGTGCTGCCTGCGGCGCTGACCGCCGCGCTGGATGCCTGGCTGGCGCAGCGGCGCGCACCCTGACACCGCGCTATGATGCCGCGCATGGATGCAAAGCTGCTGGAGCTGCTGGTCTGCCCGGTCACGAAGGGGCCGCTGGTGCTGGCGCGTGCCACGGGCGAGCTGGTCTCGCGCGGGGCGCGTCTGGCTTACCCGGTGCGTGACGGCATTCCGATCCTGCTGGAAAACGAGGCACGCGCACTCAGCGAGGACGAACTGGACCGCCTGGCGCCGGCGCGACCCAACCCTGAAACACCGCGATGAGTGGGCCGGCGTTTCATGTGCTGATCCCGGCGCGACGGGCCTCGACGCGCTTGCCCGACAAGCCGCTGCTGGATCTGGGCGGGGCCCCGCTGGTGGTGCGGGTGGCCGAGCGCGCGCGGGCCAGCGCGCCCCTGAGCTGCACTGTCGCCACCGATGACCCGGCCATCGCCCAGGCCTGCACCCAGGCCGGCGTGGCTGCGCTGCTGACGCGCGCCGACCACCCCAGCGGCAGCGACCGGCTGGCCGAAGCGGTGCAACGACTCGGGCTGGCTGATGAGGCCATCGTCGTCAACGTGCAGGGCGACGAGCCCCTGATCGACCCCCTTCTGGTGCGGGAAGTGGCGGCGCTGCTGCACCGGAGGCCCGACTGCGTCATGGCCACGGCGGCGCATCCGATCGCGCAGGCTGCCGATCTGTTCAACCCCAACATCGTCAAGGTGGTGCTCGATGCGCAGGGCACCGCGCTGCTGTTCAGCCGGGCGCCGATCCCCTGGTGGCGCGACGCGCCGACCCAGGATGCCGGTCAGCCGCTGCCCCAACGCCCTGCCGGGGCGCAACCGCTGCGCCACATCGGGCTGTACGCCTACCGCGCGGGCTTTCTGCGCCGCTTCCCGCAGCTTGAGCCGGCCCCGCTGGAGCAGTGTGAGGCGCTGGAGCAGCTGCGCGTGCTGTGGCACGGCCAGCGCATCGCGGTGACGGTCACCGAGCGCGCCCCCGGCCCGGGCGTGGACACGCCCGAGGATCTGGCGCGCGTGCGCCAGTTGTGGGCAGGGCTGCACCGCTCTTGAGGACACCTCCCCCGGTACCGGCACGCTGTAAGCCTGTGTCGGGTGGCCATGCTATTCTTGCGCGCTGGCGGCCAGCGCCCACCCGAGGAGACGGCGCGGCAGCTCCACGAGCCCATCACCACGTGACGAGCAAAGGAAACCCATGAGACTGATCCTGCTGGGCGCTCCGGGCGCTGGCAAAGGCACGCAAGCGGCGTTCATCTGCCAGAAGTACGGCATTCCGCAGATTTCCACTGGTGACATGCTGCGCGCCGCCGTCAAGGCGGGGACGCCCCTGGGGCTGGCAGCCAAGCAGGTGATGGACGCCGGCGGCCTGGTCAGCGACGACATCATCATCGGCCTGGTGAAAGATCGCATCGCCCAGCCCGACTGCGCCAGCGGCTTTCTGTTCGATGGCTTTCCGCGCACCATTCCGCAGGCCGAGGCCATGCGCCAGGCCGGCGTCAAGCTCGACGTGGTACTGGAAATCGACGTCCCGTTCGAGGCCATCATCGAGCGCATGAGTGGTCGGCGCGTCCACCCGGCCTCGGGCCGCACTTACCATATCAAGTACAACCCGCCCAAGGTCGAAGGCAAGGACGACATCACGGGCGAAGACCTGATCCAGCGCGACGACGACAAGGAAGAAACGGTGCGCAAGCGGCTGGAGGTGTATGCGGCGCAGACGCGGCCACTGGTCGATTACTACCGCCAGTGGGCTGAACAGGACCCTGCCCATGCACCGCGTTACCGCCGCATCTGCGGACTGGGCACGGTGGAAGAGATCACGCAGCGCGTCTTCGACGCCCTGGAGCACTAAAACCGGCGCCGGCGCCCCTGCCGTGGCGCGGCGCGGCGCGTCTCAACCCGTCGCGTCGCGCTGCAACAGGTGCAGCAGCAAGGCCACGCGCGCCTTGGCAGGCGGCAGCGGGCAGACGTTCCAGCGCTGCGCCGCGCGGCCGCCGCTGTCAGCGACCACCACCCTGCCCTCGGCGCAACGCGTCGTCAGCCACACCTCGACCCCTTCGGCCTGCGCCTGCCCCAGCGCTTCAGCCAGCGCCGCGTGCACGGCGCCGTTGCCGGTGCCCGCCACCACCAGGCCCCGCAACGGCGCCTCGGCCACCGCACCGGACTGCGCGGCGCGGTGTTGCAGCAGCAAGGCGCGCACCAGCGCGCCATCCGCGCCAGCGTGGCTGGTGATCCACTCCACCCGTGGCCAGGGGGCCCGCTGCCACTGCTGCGGGGCCAGACGCGCCACAGCAACTGGCGGCTGAACCGGCAGGCCCGCCAGCCAGCGCACCTGCCCACCTTCGACCCACGCCACGGGACCGGCGTCCCCCCCGGCAAAGGCGTCCAGGCGCATCGGATGCACCTTGCGCACCGAGGCCGCATCGAACACCCGCCCGGCCAACGTCACCCACACGCCACCGCCGGCCTGCAGGCGCTCGTCCGTGGCCAGCACCAGGGCATCCATCAGGTTCTGGGGGCCGTCCGGGGCCAGCGCACTGGCCGGGCGCATCGCGCCGGTCAGCACCACCGGCTTGGCCGGTGCCAACGCCGCCTGCAGCAGCCAGGCGGTTTCCTCCAGCGTATCCGTGCCGTGTGTGACCAGCACGGCCCCCACCGAGGGTTCGGCCAGCGCTGCATCCACCTCGTCCAGCAGCGCACGCCAGTGCCCCGCCGACATGTCTTTGCTGTCGATGTTGAACACCTGCCGGGCCTGCACCGTCCAGCCAGCCGGCCGCGGCAGGCCCTCCAGCAAGGCGTGCACCGGCAGCACGCCCGCCTGGTAGCCCACCGCATCGTGGGCGCTGGCGGCCCGGCCCGCGATCGTGCCGCCAGTGCCCAGCACCCGTAGCACGCGCGCCGCTGCCTCAGCCACGGGCACGTTCACGTTCGCGCAGCGTGCGCCTGAGCACGCCCCCCAGGCTCCAGACGAACAGCAGCGCCCCGGCAGCCAGGAACACCGCACTGATCGGCCGCTCGATGAAGATCGCCGGATCGCCACGCGACAGCAGCAGCGCCCGGCGCAGGTTTTCCTCCATCAACGGCCCGAGCACAAAGCCCAGCATCAGCGGCGCGGCCTCAAAGCGCAGCACCGCCAGGCCATAGCCCAGCGCGCCGATGAGTGCCACCAAGTGGATGTCGAACACGTTGTTGTTGACGCTGTAGGTGCCCAGCGCGATGAAAATCAAAATCGCCGGGTACAGCACGTGGTATGGGATGCGCAGGATGGCCACCCACATCCCCACCAGCGGCAGGTTCAGGATCACCAGCAGGATGTTGCCAATGGCAAAGCTGACGATCAGCCCCCAGAACAGGTCGGGCTGGTTGCTCATCAGCAGGGGCCCGGGCTGGATGCCGTGGATGATCAGCGCCCCCAACATCAGCGCCATCACCGCATCGCCCGGGATCCCGAGCGACAACGTGGGCACGAAAGCCGTCTGCGCCGCGGCGTTGTTGGAGGCCTCCGGCCCCACCACCCCTTCGATGGCGCCCTGACCAAAGCGGCCGGGTTCCTTGGCCACGCGCTTTTCCACCGCGTAGGACATGAACGACGCGATCGAGGCGCCCGTGCCGGGCAGCGCTCCGAAGAATGCGCCGATGCCGGTACCACGCAGCATCGGCATCCACGAGCGGCGCCAGTCCTCGCGCGTGGGCAACATTTCGCGCAGCCGGATCGCGTGGGTCATGTGTCCGTCGCGCGGCTGGTTGACCGAGCCGACCACCTCGGCGATGCCAAACAGGCCCATGGCCAGCGCCACGATGTTGATGCCGTCCATCAGCTCCGCGATGTCGAAGTAAAAGCGCGCCACACCGGAGTTGACATCGGTGCCGACCGTGCCCAGCAGCAGCCCCAGCACCACCATCGCCAGGCCTTTCAGCGGCGAGCCGGAGGCCAGCGTGGAGGCGGCCAGCAGCCCCAGGGCCATCATCGAAAAATATTCCGCCGGACCAAACTTCAGGCCGATTTCGGCGATGGAGGGCGCAAAGCCGGCCAGGATCGCCACGCCAAGCATCGAGCCGACAAACGAGGCGATGGTGGTCATGAACAGCGCGATGCCAGCACGGCCCTGCTTGGCCATCTGGTAGCCGTCCAGGCAGGTCACCGCCGAGGACGGCGTGCCCGGCAGGTTGAGCAGGATCGAGGCGGTGGAGCCGCCATACTGGGCCCCGTAATAGACCCCGGCCAGCATGATGATGGCGCCGGTGGGCGGGATGTGGTACGTGACGGGCAGCAGCAGCGAGATGGTGGCCATCGCCCCAATCCCGGGCAGCACGCCGATCAGCGTCCCGATGAACACGCCGATGAAGCAGTACAGCAGCATCATCGGCTGGATGGCCTGCTGCAGGCCAAACAGCAAACCTTGCCAGACGTCCATGGTTCAAGCACTCCAGGGCCAGGTGGGCAGCACCATCCCCAGACCGGCGATAAAAATCAGCCAGGTCAGGGCCGCAATGGCCACGGCGGTGATCAGGCGCGTGCGCCACGTGAAGCGGTCATCGGCCAGCGAGGCCACCAGCACCGCCGCCACGGTGGCCAGCACCATCCCAGCGGGCTTGAGCAGCAGCCCAAAGACCACCAGCGACCCGACCACACAGGCCGCCGCGCGCCATGCCACAGTGACGGCCTCGCCCTGGCGCAGGAGGGCCGGCACAGCGATCAGCAGCCCCAGCACCGCCAACACCCAGCCCAGCACCACCGGGAAGAACCCGGGGCCCATGTTGCGCAGTTCACCCAGCTCATACTCCGCCTGGGCGTACAGGGCCGCAGCCGCGCCGATCGCAGCCATCAGCACCCCCCCGACGATGTCGCGTCCGTCCCGGTTCATGCGTTCGTCCCCCACGAAAAACCCCGCGCGCTGCTGATGAGCGGGCGGGGTTGCTATGGCGGAGTGAGAGGGATTCGAACCCTCGATACGGGTTTTAGCCCGTATACTCCCTTAGCAGGGGAGCACCTTCGGCCTCTCGGTCATCACTCCGAAGAGTTGTTATTATGCCCGAGAATCGGGCGCGGGCACAGGCCCGCGGTCGGATTTTCAGGCACCTTGCAGAGTGTCCTCGGGCTGGTCGAGGTCGAACTCGCGGTGCAGCGCCCGCACGGCCAGCTCCATGTACTTTTCGTCGATCACCACCGAAATCTTGATTTCGGACGTGGAGATCATCTGGATGTTGATGCCTTCGGCGGCCAGACAGCGGAACATGCGGCTGGCCACGCCGACGTGGCTGCGCATACCGATGCCCACGACGCTGACCTTGCAGATGCGCGCATCGCCGACCACGTCGCTGGCGCCCAACGCGGGCACCACCTGGCCGCGCAGCACGTCCAGCGCGCGGTGCAGGTCGTTGCGGTGCACGGTGAAGCTGAAGTCGGTGCGTCCGTCCTTGCCGACGTTTTGGATGATGACGTCAACATCGATGTTGGCGTCGGCCACCGCACCCAGGATCTGGGCAGCGATGCCGGGCTTGTCGGGC
>JANWZF010000276.1 GCA_025054905.1 Tepidimonas sp. | reverse complement strand
CACCTCCGGATGGCCTGCGTGGCCGATGAGAAAAAATTCATAGCCTTCGCGGCGCAGCTTGGCCACTTCCACATGGACCTTGGTCACCAGCGGACAGGTGGCATCGAACACCCGCAGCCCACGCTGGGCGGCCTGCTGCTGCACGGCACGGCTGACCCCGTGCGCGCTAAAGATCAGCACCGCGCCGGTGGGCACCTCATCCAGCGTCTCGACGAACACCGCCCCCCGGCGACGCAAGTCCTCCACCACGTGGCGGTTGTGCACGATTTCGTGCCGCACGTACACCGGTGCGCCAAACTTGGCCAGCGCGCGCTCGACAATCTCGATGGCACGATCCACGCCAGCGCAAAAGCCACGCGGCTCAGCCAGCACCACCTCCTGCAACGCCGCCATGATTCACAGCACCCCGATGATGCGCACCGTCAGACGCACGGCCTGGCCGGCCAGCGGGTGGTTGAAGTCGACGCACACCGCGCCGTCGTCGCCCACCGCGCAGACGGTACCGGCGTAGCTGCCCTGGCCGTCGGGCGTTGGAAACTGCAGCACGTCGCCCACCGCAAAACTCTGCCCAGCGGCGCCCAACTCGTCCAGCAGGCGGCGGCTGACCCACTGCACCTTGGCCGGGTCGCGCTGGCCAAACGCCTGCCCGGCCGGCAACTCGAAGGTCGCCTCCGCACCCTCGGGCAAGCCGATCAGGCACGCCTGCAGCGCCGGCGCCAGCTCCGAGCCGCCCAGCGACAGCGTGGCCGGCTGGGCGCCAAACGTATCGATCAGCACCGTACCGTCGGCGCCAGCCAGCCGGTAATGCAGAGTGACGAAGGAGTCGGCCGCCACGGTGGGCGCAGCGGCGGCAGGTTCGGTTAGCATCAGCCCGATTGTACGAAGGAGGGAGGACACCGTGGTGCGCGAATTGCCCGCATCCGCACGCCCGCGCGAAAAACTGCTGCAGCGCGGTGCCGACGCGCTCGCCGATGCCGAGCTGCTGGCGCTGCTGCTGCGCACCGGCCTGCGCGGCCAACCGGTGCTGAGCTTTGCGCAGCAGCTGCTGCAACGCTTTGGCGGGTTGGCCGGCTTGCTGCAGGCCACACCGGCCCAGCTGGCCGGCATCAAAGGCCTGGGGCCGGCCAAACGCGCAGAGCTGCTGGCGGTGTTCGAGCTGGCCCGCCGCGCCCTGGCCGAGCCGATGCGCCAGCGCCCGGTGCTGGACCATCCGCAGGCGGTGGCCGACTTGTTGCGGCTGCAGCTGGCCGACCGTGCGCACGAAGTGTTCGCGGTGCTCTTTCTGGATGCCCAACATCGCCTGCTGGCGCTGGAGGAGCTGTTTCGCGGCACGCTGGATCAGGCCAGCGTCTACCCGCGCGAGGTGGCGCTGCGCGCACTGCAGCACGGCGCAGCCAGCGTGATCCTGGCGCACAACCACCCCAGCGGCGTGGCCGAGCCGTCTGCCGCGGATACGGCGCTGACGCGCCAGCTGCAAGCGGCGCTGGCGCTGTTGGACATTCGGGTGCTGGATCATTTCGTGGTGACACGCGCCGGCTGCACCTCGATGGCGGCGCGTGGGCTGCTGTAATCCCCGTCGCGGCACAATCCGGGCCGTCATGCCGTACCATGCGCGCCGCGATGAAAGTGCACACGCTGGCCGACTTGAAACAGCTGCGCCGGGAAATGCAGCGTCGCGCCGAACGGCAGGCAGCAACCCAGGCAGCCGAGGAGGCGCAACGGCGCGCCCAGCGTGCCCGGGCCGAACGTGAACGCGAGCTGTTTCAGCGCGCGGTGGGGCCCGTGCAACCGCTGCGACCCCACGGCCGGGTCGCCCTGGCACCGCCGGCACCGCCGCCGCTGCCGCGCCAGCGCCAGGCCGATGAGCGCGCGGTGATGCGCGAGGCGCTCAGCGACGCCTTCGATGCTGAAACGCTGCTGCACACCGACGAGCACCTGAGTTTTCGCCGCCCGGGGCTGGGGCCGGACGTGGTGCGCCGCCTGCGCCGTGGCGAATGGGCGATTCAGGCCGAGCTGGATCTGCACGGCCTGCGCACCGACGAGGCGCGCGAGCAGCTGGGGACTTTCGTGCGTGAGGCGCACCGTCAGGGGTTGCGCTGCGTGCGCGTGGTGCATGGCAAGGGTTTGGGCTCCCCCGGCAAGACTCCGGTGCTCAAGAGCCGCGTGCACGGCTGGCTGGTGCAAAAAAGCGAGGTGTTGGCGTTCGTGCAGGCACGCCCGGCCGACGGCGGCGCCGGGGCCTTGATCGTGCTGCTGCGCACCGCAAGCCACGGCCGGGCCTGAGCGCGCAAGCGGCATCCGCTTCACTGCAGCGCGTGACGCAGCGTCTGCACCACCGGCGTGCGCAGCACCCCGCGCAGGGTCCACCACCCTGCCAACCAAGCCAGGCCAGCCCCACCCAGCACCCCCACCACGGGCAGCCACCAGGCCGGCTGCCAGGCAAAGCGAAACACCTGCTGCGCCAGCACGGCCCCGATCGCCAGCGCCACCAGCGCAGCCAGCAACCCTGCCAGCGCCCCGATCCCCACCAGCTCGGTGCGCTGAAGGCGCCGCAGCAGGGGGGCGCGCGCACCCAGCGCCCGCAGCACGGCATAGTCACGCTCGCGCTCGGCGCGCGTGGCCCCCACCGTGGCCAGCAGCACCACCACCCCGGCGGCCAGGCTGAACAGAAACAAAAACTCCACCGCCCCGATCACCTGCCCCAGCACGCGTTGCACCTGCTGCAACGCCGCGCTGGTGTCCACGCTGGTCACGTTGGGAAAGCGCGCCAGCAACGCGCGGTCAAACCCCGCGGCCGGCGCCGGCACCCGAAACGCCGCGATGTAGGTGTAGGGCACCTCCGCGGGCATCGCCGCCAGCGGAAAGAGCACGAAAAAATTGACATGCATCGAGGCCCAGTCGACCCGGCGCAGGCTGGTGATGCGCGCGCGGTGCACGCTGCCCGCGATGTCGAACGCCAGCTCATCACCCAGCCGCAGGCCCAGCTCCTCGGCCAGACCGGTCTCAACGCTGACCGCCCCGGTTTCCCCGGGCTGCCAACGTCCTGCCGCCAGCGGGTTGTGGGCCGGACGCTGGGCGCTGTAGGACAAGTTGAATTCGCGCTCCACCAGACGCTGTGCCCGCGCGGCGGTGAAATCCTGCGGCCGCACCGCTCGTCCGTTGATCTCCACCAGACGGCCGCGCACCATCGGGTACCAGTCGTAGCGCTGCACGCCGGCCTGGGCCAGATGGGCCCGGAACGCCTCGGCCTGATCGGGCTGGATGTTGATGACGAAGCGGTTGGGCGCATCGGCCGGGGTGGCCGCACGCCAGCTGTCGATCAGATCGGTGCGCAGCAGCACCAGCAGCAGCAACGCCATCAGCCCAACGGCCAGGCTGGCCACCTGCACCATCGCGTAGGCGGGGCGGGCCGCCAACTGACGCGTGGCCAGCGTCCACCATGCCGGCCCACCGCGGCGCAGCAGCCATCGCAACGCTCGCAACACCAGCCAGGCCACCGCGGCAAACAGTCCCAACGCCAGCGCAAACCCGGCCACCGCCATGGCCCCCAAGCGCAGGTCGCGCGCGGCCAGCACCAGCAGCAGGGCCAAACCCACGCCACCGGCGGCCACCACCCCCCACGCGGCCGGCCGCGGCGCCCCAACGTCACGCCGCATCACGCGCAACGGCGGCACGCGCGCCAGCTGCAGCACCGGCGGCAAGCCGAAGGTGGCCATCAGGCTCAGTCCTACCCCCAAGCCCAGCGCCACCGGCATCCAGCCAGGCGCGGGCAGCTGCACCTGCAGCAGGTCGCCCAGCCACCACGCAAACACGAAGTGCACCGCCCAGCCCAGCACCAGCCCTACCAGCGCCGCGGCCAGCCCCGCCATCCCCAGGGCTACCGTATACGCGCGGGCCATCGTGCCCTGCGCCAGCCCAAGCACGCGCAGCAACGCACAATCGTCCAGATGGCGCAGTGCGTACTGGCGTGCCGCCACTGCCACGGCCACCGCCGCCAACAGCGCGGCCAACAGCGCCACCAGGCGCAAAAATTGCCCCGCCCGCTCCAGCGTCTGCTGCAGCTCGGGGCGGCCGCTGTGCAGGCTCTCCAGACCCGCGCCACGCTCACCACTGGCTTGCAAACGCTGCTGCGCCCAGCGCTCAAAGCGCTGCACCGCCTCGTCGGCTCCCGCCACCACCAGCCGGTATTGGATGCGGCTGGCCGGTTGCACCAGCCCGGTGGCCGGCAGATCGTCGGCGTGGATCAGCACGCGCGGCGCAAAGGTCAGAAAGCCCGCGCCGCGGTCGGGCTCCACCACCACCACGCGCGTGATCTGCAACGCCCGCTCGCCCAGCCACAGCGTGTCCCCCAGCCGCAGACCCAGCGCCTCCAGCAGCGCCGCATCGACCCAGGCCTGCCCTGGCGGCGGCACTGCGGCGGCGGGCTGGCCCTGGACATCGTCCACGTCGGTGCTGATGCGCAACTCGCCGCGCAGCGGATAGCCCGGCTGCACGGCCTTCAGCGACACCAGGCGCACCTCGCCACCGGCTGCGGCGTCAGCGCGCGCCATGGTCGGAAAGGTCAGATGCTGCGTCAGCGCCAGGCCCAGGGCGCGCGCCTGCTGCGCGTACTCAGGCGGCAGCGGGTGGTCGCTGCGCAGCACAAGATCGCCGCCGAGCAACTGGCGCGCATCGCGCTGCAGCCCAGCCTGCAGCCGTTCGGCGAAAAACCCCACTGCCGACAACGCCGCCACCGCCAGCGCAATGGCCAGCAGCAGCACCGTCAGCTCCCCCGCACGCGCATCGCGCCAAAGGGAGCGCCACGCCAGCGCCCACACCGACGGGGCGCGACGCGGCATGGACAAGCGGGAGTCGGCGCGCATCACGCGCGTGGGATCGGCGCAGCGCTCACTTGGTTCCGAAGATGCGGTCGCCCGCATCGCCCAGGCCCGGCACGATGTAGCCGTGTTCGTTCAGGCCACGATCCACCGCCGGCGTGTAGATCGGCACGTCCGGGTGATGGGCGTGAAAGTTGGCAATGCCTTCCGGGCAGGCCACCAGGCAGACGAAGCGGATCGAGCGCGGCGTCAGACGCTTGAGCAGATCCACCGCCGCCACGGCCGAATTGCCGGTGGCCAGCATCGGATCGAGCACGATCACATCGCGCTCTTCCATGCCCGAGGGCATCTTGAAGTAGTACTCGACGGGCTTCAGTGTGGCCGGGTCGCGGTACAGGCCGATGTGGCCGACGCGGGCACTGGGCAGCACCTCCAGCATGCCGTCCAGAAAGCCATTGCCCGCGCGCAGGATCGAGGCGAGCACGGTCTTTTTGCCGTCGATCACCCGCCCGGTGGTTTTCTCCAGCGGGGTTTCGACCTCCACCTCCTGGGTGGGCATGTCGCGCGTCACCTCGTAGGCCAGCAAGGCGCTGAGCTCATGGATCAGCTGGCGAAAGGTCTTGGTGCTGGTGTCCTTGCGACGCATCAGCGTCAGCTTGTGCTGCACCAGCGGGTGATCGATCAGATGGACTCGTCGCAGGGGGGCTTCGCTCATGGCAGCGGAGTATCCCACACGAGCCGCTGCGGGTGCGTGTAACACAAGAAGCGCGTGTGGGTGGCGCGACCGATCGCGCACAGGCCGAGACGCTCGGCCACCTCCAGCCCCATTTGGGTGATGCCACTGCGTGACACGACGATCGGCACGCCCATCTGGGCAGCCTTGAGGATCATTTCGCTGGTCAGTCGCCCGGTGGTGTAGAAGACCTTGTCGTCACCGCGCAGCACCTCCTCTGCCTGCAGCCAGCTCCAGCCGGCGATGGTGTCCACCGCGTTGTGACGCCCGACGTCCTCGACAAACAACAGCAGCTCCTCGCCACGAAACAGCGCGCAGCCGTGCACGGAGCCGGCCTGCTTGTAGACCGAATCCAGCTCGCGCACCTTGCGCAGGATCGCGTACAACTGCGACTGACGCAGCCGCGCCGAGGGGTCGAGCTGGATTTGCTCGACCGCCTCCATCACCGCGCCGAACACGCTGCCCTGGCCACAGCCGGTGGTGACAATGCGCTGCGCGGTGCGCGTCTGCCAATCCGAGACCCCACCTTGGGTGCGCACGGCGGCAGCCCCGACGTCCCAATCGACGGTGATCGATTCGACCTGCGCCGGTGAGCTCAGCAACCGCTGGTTGCGCAGATAGCCCAGCACCAACCACTCTGGATGCGCCCCTAGCGTCATCAGCGTCACCAGTTCGTGCTTGTCGAGGTAGAGGGTCAGGCTGCGCTCGGCCGGAATGTGCAACGTGCGGCGCTGGCCGAACTCATTGACGACCTCCACCGCACGGGTCAGCGGTGCTGCCGCCTGACTCAGTCGGGGCGGGCAGGCCGCAGGCGGCAGCGGCGCGCCAAACGAGGCCGGTTCGGACATCCACATGGCGGGTCTGCCGACACTCAGGACTTCTTGGCTGGCGCGGCTGCCGCCGGTGCGGCAGCCGGGGGTGTGGCCGGCGCGGCAAACGGCCCGGGGTCGACACAGGCCGGCGCCTGCGCCGGCTTGGGCGCCTGGGGATGCTGCTTGAAATAATGCTCCGCGGCACGCTCGGCCGCCTTGCAGGTTTTGAAGGCATCGACCTTGGTCTGATGCGCCGCCTTGGCCTTGGCCAGCTCGGCTGCCGCTTTTTGCTCCTCGGTCAGCTGCGGGGTCGGCAGTTTGGCCCATGCGCTGGATCCCACCAGCGCCACGATCAGAACCGCGGTCGCGCGTTGGATCGCGGTCGCGCGTTGGATGGCTGTCGTGCTCATCGCCTTGCTCCTGCAACGGTGCTGTCTCACGTCACCGCCCGCGCGGCCGCCACGGGCTGTGCGGCGGGGGCACTGCGTTCGGCCGGAATGCGCCCGGCCTGGATGTCCTCGTACCAGAGCTGGTGGTGTTCGCGCGCCCACGTTTCATCGACGTAGCCGGTCTTCATCGCCTGGTAGGCGCCTTCGGTACCGACCGTGCCCATGTAGATATGGCCGATGAACAGCGCCACCATCAACAGCGCGGCACTGGCGTGGATCATGTGAGCAAGCTGCATCTGCGCGCGCAGGTACTCCAGCCCCGGCACCAGCTTGTCCAGCACCAGGCCGGAGCCGACCACCACCAGCCCGAGCACGAACACGCCGGCCCAGAACACGATCTTCTCGCCGGCGTTGAAGCGGTGCGAGGGCACCTCCTGGTCGCCGAACAGACCGCCGAAGCGCACCAGCCAGGCCCAGTCCTCGCGCCGCGGCAGGTTGTCGCGCACAAACGTGGCGATGACGATCACCAGCGACACCGCAAACAGTGGCCCGACGAAGTTGTGCACGTTCTTCAGCGCATACGTCAGCCAGCCAAACAGCGTGGCGCCGATCACCGGGCGCAGCACGTACTGGCCAAAGGCCATCACCAGCCCCGACACCGCCAGCAGCACGAATGCCGCGGCGTTGGCCCAGTGCGCGGCACGCTCAAACGCGGTGAAGCGCTCGATCTTGCGCCCGGTTGGCGGTGCGTGCAGCTTCAGCGGCCCCTTGGTGAAGTAAAAAATCCCCACCGCCAGCAGCGCGATCAGCACGAGCGCACCGCCGTACGGCAGGATGACGCGGTTGCGCACCTGCCGCCAAGCCTCGCCGGCGTTGGTGGTGGCCGAGCCCGGGTATTGCACGGTCGGCTGGATCAGCACGCCGTACTCGCGGTACGGAAAGTTGACCACACCCTCCGCCCCCTGCCCCACCTGGCGCCACATCGGCGCGTTGTTGCCCGGCTGCACCTTTTGACGCTCGGCGTTGCTCTGGGTGGCATAGCCAGGCTGGCTGGCCGCATCCACCAGCTCACGGGGCTGCCCACCGGTGGCCGGCAGGGTGGCAGGTGGCATCTGCTGGGCCAGTACCGCGCCGGCTGCCCACGCGGCGGTGGCCAGAACCAGCAGGCGCAACGTGCGGGCGCACGACTGGGTGATCGCGTTCATGGCCAGGCCTCCATCGGTCGATCAGGAGCCGCTTGGGCGGCTGTATTCGTTCTGGCCGTACTGGGCGCGGGCGCGCAGGTGCTGCGACCAAGCGTTGCGATCGCCCGCCTGCCAGCCCTTGTCCGCATAAGCCGTGGCGGTGGTGCCCGCGTGCGGGGGCTGATCCGACTTGCTGCCGGTGGCAGCTTGCGGACGCTCGCACCCCGCCAGCAGCACGGACGCCAGGGTCAGGGCTGCGGCAACCCCGAAACGTATGGAACGGATGCGCATGGTCAGCCTCCTGCCTTGGCCTGGGTGCCGTAGGCCGTCCCCCAGCCCCACACCTCGGCGCCTTTGCCGCGCTGCAACACGCGCGTGCGGAAAATGTCGCTGATGACATCGCTGTCGCCAGCCAGCAAGGCTTTGGTCGAGCACATCTCGGCGCAGGCCGGCAGCTTGCCTTCGGCCAGGCGATTGCGGCCATATTTTTCGAATTCGGCCTGGCTGCCGTTGGGCTCGGGGCCACCCGCGCAGAAGGTGCACTTGTCCATCTTGCCGCGCACGCCGAAGGTGCCCTGCCCCGGAAACTGCGGCGCCCCGAACGGACAGGCGTAGCTGCAGTAGCCGCAGCCAATGCAGATGTCCTTGTCGTGCAGCACGACACCCTCTTCGGTGCGGTAAAAGCACTGCACCGGGCACACCGCCATGCACGGTGCGTCGCTGCAGTGCATGCAGGCCACCGAGATCGAGCGCTCACCGGGCACGCCATCGTTGATCGTGACGACGCGGCGCCGGTTGACGCCCCAAGGCACCTCATGCTCGTTCTTGCACGCGGTCACGCAGCCGTTGCACTCGATGCAGCGCTCGGCGTCACAGATAAATTTCATGCGGGCCATGGTCTGCTCCTCAGGCGCGTTCCACGTTGCAGATCGTGGTCTTGGTTTCCTGCATCATCGTCACGATGTCGTAGCCGTAGGTGGTGGCGGTGTTGACCGCCTCGCCCCGCACGACCGGGTAGGCTCCCTGCGGGTAGTACGGCTGCAGATCCTTGCCCTGCCAGCGGCCGGAGAAGTGAAAGGGCAGGAACACGTGGTCCTCGGCCACACGCGGTGTCACCAGCGCCTGCACGTTGATGCGCGCCCCCGTGGGGGTGGTGACCCAGACGCGGTCGCCGTTGCGGATGCCGCGCTGGGCCGCCGCCGCGGGATGGATTTCGACGAACATCTCCTGCTGCAGCTCCGCGAGCCACGGGTTGGAGCGCGTCTCCTCGCCGCCGCCTTCGTACTCGACCAGCCGACCGGAGGTCATCACGAGCGGGAATTTTTCGTGCAGCTTGTCCTCGACGTTCTTTTGCTGCAGCGTCTTGTAGAGGATCGGCAGGCGCCAGCGCGTCTTCTGGTCGTCGTGGGTCGGGTACTTGGCGATCAGGTCCGGACGGTTGCCGTAGATCGGCTCGCGGTGCTGCGGAATCGGGTCAGGGAAGTTCCACACCACCGCGCGCGCCTTGGCATTGCCAAACGGATGGCAGCCGTGGTTTTTCATGAACACCCGGATCATGCCGCCGGACAGGTCGGTCTTCCAGTTCTTGCCTTCGGCGGCCTTCTTTTCCTCCTCGGTCAGCTCGTCCCACCAGCCGAGTTTCTTTAGCAGGATGTGATCCAGCTCCGGATAGCCGGTGGTGATGTCGGCGCCCTTGGAGTGCGACCCGTCCTCGGCCAGCAGGCTGGTGCCGTCGCGCTCGACGCCAAAATTGGCACGGAAGTTGCCGCCGCCGTCCATCACGTGCTTGGAGGTGTCGTACAGGTTGGGCGAGCCGGGGTGTTTGAGCTCAGGCGTGCCAAAGCACGGCCACGGCAGGCCGAAGTAGTCGCCGCTGAGGTCGTAGCCGGTCTCCTTGTCGATCACCTTGCCCTTGCAGCGCAGCGTCTTGACGTCGAAGGCGTGCATGTTGCGCATGTGCGCCTTGATGCGCTCAGGGCTCTGGCCGGTGTAGCCGATGGTCCAGACCCCGCGGTTGATCTCGCGCAGGATGTCCTCGGGCACCGGCTCGTCCATGCCCTTGACCTTCTGCATCTTGTAGTTCTTGCACAGCTCGTTGGCAAAGCCGAGCCGCTGCGCCAGCTGGTACATGATCATGTGATCGGTGCGGCTGTCCCACAGCGGCTCGATGACCTTCTCGCGCCACTGGATCGAGCGGTTGGACGCCGTGCAGGAGCCGCTGGTCTCGAACTGGGTGGCCGCCGGCAGCAGGTACACCGCACGCTTGGGATTGAGGTCGGCCGGATCCCCCGGCATCGCCGCCATCGCTGCGGTGGCCGACGGATACGGGTCGATCACCACCAGCAAATCCAGCTTGTCCATGGCCTTTTTCATTTCCAGGCCACGGGTCTGGGAGTTGGGCGCATGCCCCCAGAAAAACACCCCGCGCAGGTTCGGGCCCTGATCGATCAGCTCGTTTTTCTCCAGCACGCCATCGATCCAGCGCGAGACGGTGATGCCGGGCTTTTCCATCATGCCCTCGGCGTAGCGCGACTTGATCCACTCGTAGTCGACGCCCCAGACGGCCGCGAAGTGCTTCCACGAGCCCGCAGCCAGCCCGTAGTAGCCCGGCAGCGAATCGGGGTTGGGTCCGACGTCGGTGGCGCCTTGCACGTTGTCGTGCCCGCGGAAGATGTTGGCGCCGCCGCCACTGACCCCGATGTTGCCCAGGGCCAGCTGCAAGATGCACGAGGCCCGCACCATGGCGTTGCCGATCGTGTGCTGCGTCTGGCCCATGCACCAGACGATCGTGCCGGGGCGGTTTTCGTGCAGCATGCGCGCCACCCGCAGCATCTGCTCTTCCTTGACGCCGCAGGCCTCCTCGACCTTGTCCGGTGTCCACTTGGCCAACACCTCCTCGCGCACCTTGTCCATGCCCCAGACGCGCGCCTGGATGTAGGCCTTGTCTTCCCAGCCGTTCTTGAAGATGTGGTACAGCAGCCCAAACAGGAACGGGATGTCGGTGCCGGAGCGGATGCGCACGTACTCGTCCGCCTTGGCTGCGGTGCGCGTGAAGCGCGGATCGACCACGATCATCTTGCAGCCCAGCTCCTTGGCGTGCAGCATGTGCAGCATCGAGACGGGGTGGGCCTCGGCGGCGTTGGAGCCGATGTACAACGCGACCTTGCTGTTTTGCATGTCGTTGTACGAGTTGGTCATCGCCCCGTAGCCCCAGGTGTTGGCCACCCCGGCCACCGTCGTCGAGTGGCAGATGCGCGCCTGGTGATCGCAGTTGTTCGTGCCCCAGAAGCTGACGAATTTGCGCAGCAGATAGGCCTGCTCGTTGCTGTGCTTGGACGAGCCGATGAAGTACAGCGCATCGGGGCCGCTTTCGTCGCGCAGCTGCTTCATGCGCGCGGCGATTTCGTCCAAGGCCTGATCCCAGCTGATGCGCTGGTACTTGCCATCGACCAGCTTCATCGGATAGCGCAGGCGGTATTCGCCATGCCCGTGCTCGCGGATCGAGGCGCCCTTGGCGCAGTGCGCGCCGAGGTTG
The DNA here is from genome assembly GCA_025054905.1 of Tepidimonas sp. Classification (GTDB taxonomy): domain Bacteria; phylum Pseudomonadota; class Gammaproteobacteria; order Burkholderiales; family Burkholderiaceae_C; genus Tepidimonas. The sequence goes on along the minus strand of JANWZF010000276.1, from coordinate 10,423 downwards.
ATCGGCGAGTCAAACACCGGCTCCTGACGCACCCAGACGCCGTTTTCGACCACGGCATCGATGGCGCAGCCCACCGAGCAGTGCGTGCAGACGGTGCGCTTGACCTCGACCTTGCCGGTGCCGGCGCCCGCCACGCCCTTGTCGGCCGCCTTGGCGCGCTGCACCAGCGTCAGCTGCGTGGCCGCCAGCCCGACACCGAGACCCAAGCCCGAGCGGCGCAGAAACGCGCGCCGGTCCACGGTCGGCAGCGCGCGCGCCAGACCTTGACGCAACCGGTCGACCATCGCCCCTTGGCCTCGGGCACCGTGGGCGCGTTCGGTGGTGCGAGTCAGCAACATGGCAGTCTCCTCGATGGCTCAGACGCGCGTGGTGTCGTAGTAGCGCTGCACATGGGCGCTGGCGTGATAGCCCCCACCACGACGGGGCGGGCTGGACGGGGCAGCCGCCGGGGTGACCGGCACCGGCGTGACGGGCAGGACGCTGGCCGCGGCGGCGGCCGCACCGACGGCCCCGGCGGCCGCAAACCAGCGCCGCCGGCCAGTCTGAAGGGAAGTCGGCTCGGGTTTCATGGGGCTGTCTCCTCGATCAACAAGGGTCACGTGCCCGATACGTTAGCGCGCTGGCGCACGCCACGCCAGTGGGGATCGGCCGATCGGCCGCTGCCCCACCCCTGCCCGCCCGATCCCACCGCGGCGACGAGCAGGAACTTAGCAACACTCATGCCATCCGTGTATCAGCACATGATGATCGTTGTTGCGCTGCACCCAAGAAGCAGGGCCCAGGCCAACGGCTCCCCGTGGGGTTCCACCGCGCGACGCTCCGATCCAGCCTGTCGCAAGGGCTGCGACAGCTTGTCGCACCCCGAGCCGGGCCCGTGGCCCGACACCTTTGTCACCTTGGCGACATTACCCTAGAAAAACAGTTGGTTTTCCTACAATCGCAGGCATGGCGACCCCCCTGTTTTCCAGCGAGACCCCCGCTTGGGCAGCCGGTGGTGGCGGCGACGGGCGCTGGCCCGAAGGGACCATCCTGGTCGTCGACGACGAGCCGGGCATGCGCAATTTCCTTGTCAAGACGCTGGCACCGCGCTGCCGTTTCGTGGCCGCGGCCGAAAGCGCCGAAGAAGGCGAGCGCTGGATGCGCACGCAGCGCTTCGACCTGGTGATCCTGGACGTGGCCCTGCCCGGCATCAGCGGGGTGCAGTGGCTGCAAACGCTGCGCGAGCAGGGCTACGGCGGCGAGGTCATCCTGATCACCGCGTTTGCCTCGCTGGACACCGCCATCGAGGCCTTGCGCGCTGGCGCCTCGGACTTCATCCTCAAGCCCTTTCGCGTGCCGCAGATCCTTAACGCCATCCGCCAGTGCCACGAGCGCGCGCGCCTGCGGCGTGAAAACTTCGTGCTGCGTCGCCACGCACGTCCCTCGCGCTCGGACGGCACGCCGCTGATCGGCAGCAGCGCGGCCACGCAGCGGGTGCGCGCGGCCATCGAGCGCATCGCACCGATGCCCAGCACCGTGTTGATCCAGGGGGAATCCGGCACCGGCAAGGAGTTGGTGGCGCGCGCGCTGCACGCCCGCAGTCCGCGCGCCAGCGGGCCGTTCGTCGCCGTGCAGTGCGGCACGCTGGCCCCCGATGCGTTAGCGCGTGAGTTGTTCGGCCAAGCCCGCGGCAGCCACGGCGCGCACGACGGGCTGTTTGTGTACGCGCAGGGCGGCACCCTGTTTCTGGACGAAGTGGCCGATCTGCCGCTGCCGGTGCAGGCCGGTCTGCTGCGCGTGCTGGAGGAGCTGCACATCCGCCCGGTGGGCAGCCAGCAGACCATCCCGGTGGATGTGCGCGTGATCGCCGCCACCAACCGTCCGCTGGCCGATGCGGTGGCGGCCGGGCGTTTTCGCGAGGATTTGTATTTCCGCCTGCGCGTGGTGGACATCGAGCTGCCCCCGCTGCGGCAGCGGCGCGAGGACATCGCCGCGCTGGTGCAACACTTCATCGACACGCTGGCCCCCACCTTGGGGGTGGCCCCGCTGAACGTGGACGCCGAGGCGATGGCGCTGCTGCAGCGCTACGACTGGCCCGGCAATGTGCGCGAACTGCGCAACTGGGTCGAACGCTCGCTGATCCTGGGCGAGGTCAACGTCTCGGCGCTGTACCCGCCGCTGCGCGAGCGACTGCGACCGACCGACGATGCCGCCCCGCTGGATCTGGAAACGCTGCAGCGGCGCCACATCCAGGCCGTGCTCGATTCGGTCGGCGGTGACAAGACACGCGCAGCGCAGTTGCTGGGGGTGTCGCGGCGCACGCTGGAGCGGCGCGCGGCGGAATGGGCAGCCCAGGACGGCCAGTCCCGATGAGCCTGTGGCAGCGCTGGCGGCAGCGGTGGGGCGCCTCGGTGCGCACCAAAGTGCTGGCCATTGCGCTGGCGCCGTTGGTGTTGGCCATGCCGGTGTTGCTGCTGGCGCTGTCGGCCTGGACGGGCATCGCCTACGACCAGCTGCTGCGCACCAAGGTGCGCGCCGACCTGGCGGTGGCGCACGGCTACTTCGAACAAATGCTGCTGGAGGTCGGCACGGGCACGCAGGGGGTGGCCGAATCGCATGCGCTGCACCAGCAGCTGCTGCGCGGGCAACCCCGCCACGCCGCGGCGCTCGCGCCTGCAGCCCAGGCCGACTTGCACGCTTGGCTGGAACGCGAGCGCCAGCGTCTGGGGCTGGATCTGCTGGTGCTGCGTCCACCGCAGACGCCGCCGGCTGCGCCCCCCCAGGCGCGCCAGAGCGCGGCGCGGCTGGTGGTGTGGGAGCCGCAGCAGGTCGCCGAACTCGCGCCGCACCTGCTGCCGCGGCTCGGGATCGCGCTGGTGCCCACCCGCAACGCCGCCCCCACCAGCCGGACACACGAAGAGCGCGCGCTGCTGATGCTGGCCAGCGCGGCGCTGCCCGCCGACGCGCCCCTGCCAGGATGGGTGCTGCACGGCGGGCTGTTGCTCAACCGCAACCTGGACTTCATTGACCACATCAACCGCATCGTCTACCCGGAGGGAGCCCTGCCGTTTGGCAGCCGCGGCACCGCCACGCTGTTTCTCGATGATGTGCGCATCAGCACCAACGTGCGGCTGTTCGGTGAGGAGCGCGCCATCGGCACCCGCGTCTCGCAGGCGGTGCGCGACGCCGTGCTGGGCGAGGGGCGCACCTGGCTCGATCGCGCCTTTGTCGTCAACGACTGGTACGTCAGCGCGTACGAGCCACTGACCGACAGCCAAGGGCAACGCATCGGCATGCTGTACGTCGGCTTCCTGGAAGCCCCTTTTCGTTGGGTCAAGCTGGCGGTGCTGGCTGGCACGGCGCTGCTGTTCGCGCTGGTGATGGCCGTTACCGCCGCTGGGTCGTGGCGCTGGGCGCGCACGTTGGTGGAACCGCTGGAGCGCATGCACGCGACGATGCAACGGGTGGAGGAAGGCGACGCCCAGGCACGCGTCGGGACGCTGGCGGCGCAGGATGAGCTGGGCGCCTTGGCGCGGCATCTGGATCGGCTGCTGGACGTGGTGGCCGACAACACCGAGCGGCTGCGCAGCTGGGCTGCCACGCTGGATCGCGAGGTGGCCGAGCGCACGCGCGCGCTGCAGGAAAGCAACGCCTCGCTGCGGCGCGCGCAGCAGCAGCTGGTCAAAAGCGAGCGGCTGGCCACCATCGGCCAGCTGACCGCCAGCATCGCGCACGAAATCAACAACCCGATCGCTGTCATCCAGGGCAATCTGGATCTGCTGCGCGAATCGCTGGGCCCGGCGGCTGCGCCGGTGCAGGCGGAGCTGGCGCTGATCGATGCGCAGATCGAGCGCATGCGTCTGATCGTCACGCGGCTGCTGCAGCACGCACGGCCGACCGAGTTTGCCGGCTATGTGGAGCCGCTGGCGCTGCCGGCGGTGGTGGACGACTGCGTGGTGCTGGTGCAACGGCTGCTGCAGCAGCACCGCATCCGGCTGCAGCGTGCCGACCACGCCACGGTCCCGGTGGCGTGCAACCGCCAGGAGCTGCAACAGGTGATCATCAACCTGCTGGTCAACGCCGTGCAGGCCAGCCCCGACGGCGGCACGATCGAGCTGCACAGCGGCGACTGGGTGGAAGGTGGCCAGACGGTGGGCGCCTGGCTGGAGGTGCGCGACGGCGGCCCCGGTCTGTCGCCCGAGGTCAAGGCACGGCTGTTCACACCGTTTTTCACCACCAAGCCAGATGGCAATGGCCTGGGCCTGTGGATCAGCCAGGGGCTGCTGGAGCGCTACGGCGGCCGGCTGGAGGCCGACAACCGCACCGACGGGCCCGGTGCGGTGTTGCGGGTGCGGCTCTACACCGAGCCGCGCGAGCCGGCGGGCCAGGCTGCCGCCTGAGCATGCACCCACCGCAAGGCCCACGCCCGCGCGGCCTGCAGCGCCGCCATGCCCGCCGGGCTGGGTGGCTGGCCGAGTTCGAACGTCTGCGCGCGCAGCGCCAGCAACTGCGCCACCGGCAGCGCCAGGCCGAGCTGGCGCTGCGCCACATCCAGCAACGCCGCCGGCTCCAGCGCGTGCGTGAAGGGGGTGCGGCCCGGCCGGGGCTGCACCGTCCGCACTTCGAATGGCCCGGCCAGCCCGGGGGCGGCATCGACGAACAGCACCCGCTGCCGCTGCGCCAGATCCAGCGCGTGCTCCACCTGCAGCTGGTGGTCGATCAGGCATTCCAGCCCACCGCAGCTCACCAGCGCCGCTGCGTCTTGCTCAAGCTGCTGCACCAGCAGCACCCCGAGCGCATCGTCGCCCCGGCTGAGGTTGCCCCAGCCCAGCACCAGCAGCGGTGCCACGGCCTTCATGCGGCCTGGTCGGCTGGGTGGGGCGGCAGGTCGCGCCGCACCTGCCCGTCCGCGTCGCGCACCCAGTGATCCAGCACGGCACCGTGCGCATCGCGCAGCGTCACCGCCAGCGGCATCTGGCCCAGCGCGTGCGTGGCGCACGACAGACAGGGGTCATAAGCCCGAATGGCCACCTCGATGCGGTTGAGCAGCCCTTCGGTCAGCGCGCGGCCGTCCAGGTAGCGCTGGGCCACCGCCCGCACCGCCTCGTTCATCGCCGTGTTGTTGTGCGTGGTGGAGACGATCAGGTTGCAGCGCGTCACCCGATCGTCGTCGCCGACCTCGTAGTCGTGAATCAAGGTGCCGCGTGGGGCTTCGATGACGCCAACGCCGCGGCGCTGGCGCGCCCCCTCGGCCCGCAGCGGCCCATCGCCCAAAATGGTGTCGTCCTCCAGCAGCCGCGCCACCATTTCCACACCGTGTAGCAGCTCGATCATGCGCGCCCAGTGTGTGGCCAGCACCCGGTGCACCGGCCGGCCCCCATGCGCGGCGACGAAGGCCTGTCGGCGTGCCTCGGCGCGCGGGGTGGGGATGCGGTCGCAGTTCTGCACGCGCGCCAGCGGCCCGACGCGGTACCAGCCGGCCTCGGGGCCGAGTGCGCGCCGGTACGGAAATTTCATGTAGCTCCACGGCTGCACCGCCTCGTCGATCAACTCGTGGTAGCGCTGGTCCTCCCAGCCATCCTCGGCCAGGCGGCCGTCGGACTCGCGCACGCGCAGCACCCCATCGTAGAGCTCCAGCGCTCCATCCGGCGCCACCAGCGACAGCCAGGCCGCGGGCGTGTCGGCCAAGGCCGCCTCGTGCGGCGGCAGCGCCTGCAGCAGACGCTGCACCAGGTCCACCGCCGCTTCGGCCCAGGCCAGCATCTGCGGCACCTCGGCACGCAGCGCCGCACGCTCCTCGGGCGTCACCGCGCGGTTGACGCCGCCGGGCACCGAGCCGGTGCCGTGCACGCGCTTACCCGCGGTGATGCGGATCACCTCCTGCCCAAACTTGCGCAGCAGCACCCCTTGGCGCGCGGTGTCCGCAAAGGCCTGCGCGACGGCAGCGATGTGGCGCCGCGCCGGCTCGGCATCGAAACCCAACAGCAGATCCGGCGAGGCGAGGTAAAAGAAATGCAGCGCATGGCTCTGCACGATCTGACCGTGGTGCATCAGCCGCCGGATGGCGTCGGCCACCGGCGGCACGGGCCAGCCCCCGACCACGCGGTCCAGCGCCTTGCAGGCGGCCAGGTGGTGCGACACCGGGCAGATGCCGCACAGGCGCTGCACCAGCACGGGCACCTCCCAGTACGGCCGTCCGACGATGAACTGCTCGAAGCCGCGAAACTCGACGATGTGCAGCCGCGCCTGCTGCACGTGGCCGTGCTCGTCCAGCAACAGCGTCACCTTGCCGTGGCCCTCCACGCGCGTCAGCGGGTCGATCGCCACGCGGCGCAGCCCCGCTGGACTGGCGGCCTGCTCAGTCATAGCGGATCAGCCCTCCTCGCAGGTCCGGCGCGCGGCCGGCCATCAGGTCCTGCAGCAGCTGCCAGAACGCATCGGCCGGTGGCGGGCAGCCCGGCAGCGCGTGGTCGATGCGCACCACCTCGTGCACCGGCAGCACGCGCGCCAGCGGCAGCGGCAGCTCCGGATCGTCCGGCACGCGCTCGCCATAGGTGGCGCGCAGCAGCGTGCCGACATCCAGATGGTTGCGCAGCGCCGGCAATCCCCCGGTGATCGCGCACGCCCCCACCGCGACGAGGATGCGGCAGTGCGCCCGAAACCGCCGCAGCACCTCGACGTTTTCCGCGTTGCACAGGCCGCCTTCGACGAGCCCCAGGTCGCACGGCGCCAGCTCCTTCAGGTCGGTCAGCGGCGAGCGGTCGAATTCGACCCGCTCGATCAGGTCAAACAGCCGCTCGTCGATGTCCAGCAGCGACATGTGGCAGCCGAAGCAGCCGGCCAACGACACCGTGGCCACGCGCCATTTGCGCGGTGCCGCGCTGTCCTGCGCGGCCGGGGGCGGAGCGGGCACGGCGCTCATCCGCGTGTCTCCGCATCGTCGAACGGCCGGCGGCCGATCGGCTGCGCAAAGCCCACCCGCTTGGGCAGCAGCGCGCCCACCGGGCAAATGTGCGCCGCGTGGTCGTGCACCGACAACGCGCTGTCGCCCAGCCGGCCGCTCGGGCTGTCGATCAGCAGGTGCGCCCCCAGCCCATGTCCACCGATGGCAAACACGTGCTTGCCGTCCAGCTCGGCGCTGGCGCGCACGCACAGCTGGCACAGGATGCAGCGGGCCGGCTCGAACCAAACGTCGGGGTGGCTCGCATCCACGCGCCGGTCCGGATCGAGCAGCTCGAAGTGCAGATCGGTCATGCCGGCGCGCTGCGCCTCGTGCTGCAGGCGGCAGGCGCCGCTGCGCTCGCAACCGGGGCAAAAGTGCCGCCCCTCGACGAACAGCATCTGCAGCAGGCGCAACCGCTGCAGCGCCAGCGCCGGCGTGTGGGCCTGCACGCTCGAGCCGGGTTGGGCGGGGGTCACACAGGCCGCCACGGGGCGCCCGTCGAGCAGCACCGTGCACAGCCGGCACGAGGCGCTGGGCGACACGCGCGCATCCCAGCACAGGTGCGCGATGTCGTGGCCGGCGCGGCGGGCGGCCTGCAGGATCGTGTCGCCGGGCTGCAGCGGCACAGCCACGCCGTCCAGCTCGAAGGTCGGGAACTCGGCTGCATCGGGGCTCATGCGTCGAACTCCGTGGGCAGGTGGGCGCGTGGGTCCCGCCGTCCGGTGGCGCGCCGCGCCGGCTCCAGCAGCGCGTCCAGATCCAGATCGGGCTGGAATTCGGCCGCGTTGACGCGGCGCTGGTAGGTCGGCTCGAAGTAGGCCAGGGTATCCCGCAAGGGGTTGCAGGCCGACATGCCCAGCCCGCAGTGGGTGCCGCCGTGCAAGACGGCATCCAGCTCGCGCAGCCGTTGCAAATCCAGCGCCGAGCCCCGCCCGGCGCCGTGTGCCTGCGCCAGCTTGTCCAGGCGCCGCACCACCAGCTCGGTGCCGACGCGGCACGGCGTGCACAGGCCGCAGCTTTCGTGCGCGAAGAAGCGCGCGAAGTGCCGCGCCACCTCAAACAGATCGCGCGAGCGGTCGAACACCATCAGCGCGCCCACACTGGGCAGATCCTCAAATGCAATGGCTCGGTGGAACTGCGACGCCGGCACACAGCGGCCCGCCGGCCCGCCCACCTGCACCGCCTGCGCCTCGTCCGCCCCGCAGTCGGCCAGCATGCACGCCAGCGGTGTGCCCAGCGGATATTCGTACACGCCCGGGCGGGCGCAATCGCCGCTGATGCTGTGCACCTTGGTACCGGTGGACTGCGGCGTGCCGATCGTCGCCCACCACGCCCCGCCGCGACGCAGGATGTGCGCGACCGCCACGAACGTTTCGACGTTGTTGACCACCGTCGGCCGTCCGAGGTAGCCGCGCTCGACCGGAAACGGCGGCCGGATGCGCGGCACGCCCCGGCGCCCCTCCAGCGACTCCAGCAGCGCCGATTCCTCCCCGCAGACGTAGGCGCCGGCCCCGACGTGCAGCGTGATGTCGAAATGAAAGCCGCGCACGCCGGCGACGTCGCGGCCGAGCAAGCCGGCGGCGCGGCGACGCGCCAGCGCCGCCTGCAGCGGTGCGACCAGAAACGGGTACTCACCGCGCAGGTACAGCAGACCGGTGTCGGCGCCGATCGCCCGCGCCGCCAGCGTCATGCCGTCCAGCACCGCGTCGGCGTGCGCGCGCAGCAGCACCCGGTCTTTGAAGGTGCCGGGCTCGCCTTCGTCGGCGTTGCACACCACGACGCGCCCTCCCGGCTCGGCCGGTGCGCCCGCGCACAGACGCCACTTGCGCCCGGTGGGAAAGCCCGCCCCCCCGCGGCCGCGCAGGCCGCTGCGCTCGACTTCCCGCAGCAGTTCCTGCGGCGACCGGGCCAACAGCTCGGGCAAGCCCGGAGGGCCGTCTGGCAGTCCCTGCAGCAGCACATCGGCGCGGCGCACCTGGTCCTCCACGTGCGCCCATTCGGCCGGCCAATCCTCAGGCGGCACCCCGGCCAGCAAGAGCTGGGCCAGCGCTTCCACTCGCGCCGCATCCAGCCGCGTGACCACCTGGCGATGGTTGACCAGCAGCGCCGGTCCCTGGTCGCCCAGCCCGGTGCAGGAGCAGCGGTCGACGCTGAAGCGGCCCAGCGGATCGACCTCGCCCGGGGCTACCCCGAGCAGGCCGCACAGCCGCTGCAGCAGCGCTTCGCTGCCCGCCATGCGATCGGTGACGTTGTCAGAAAACAGCACGCGCACCCGCCCGACCGGCTCCAGGTGCAAAAAACGGTAGAAACTGGCCACGCCCCGCACATCCGCCAGCGTGCGCCCCAGGGCACGCGCGATGTGCGCCAGCACCGGCGGCGGCAACCAGCCCGTTTCGGCCTGGGTGTCGCGCAACACCTGCAGCAGCGCGTGCGGCGCGCGCCCCCAGCACGCCAGTGCCGCATCGGCAGCGGCCAGCATCGGCGCAAGGTCGGCAGAAGCGTGCATGGCTCGGTGACTCCCGACGGCCATTCTAGGGGCCCGACCGGGCGCGTCAACAGATGCGCGGCAGTGGCTCGCCACTGAGCCAATCGACCACGCGCCGTCCACCCAGGCGCGTGCGCAGCTGCACCAGCCGCAGGGCATCGTCGGTGACCCGGCCGATGCACGCCGCCGCCTCCCCCTGCGGGTGGGCACGCAACGCGGCCAAGGCGGCTTCGGCTGCCGACGGGGCCACCACGGCCAGCAGCCGCCCCTCGCACGGCAAATGCAGCGGATCGAAGCCGAGCAGCTCGCAGACCGCCTGCACCGGCGGACGCACTGGGATGGCGGCCTCCTGCAGCTCGAAACCGACGCCACTGGCCTGGGCGATCTCGTGCAGCGCCCCCGCCAGCCCGCCGCGGGTCGGATCGCGCAGCACGTGCAGCGCCGCAGGCGGCACCGCCTGCCGTAGGGCCCGCACCAGCGTGTGCAGCGGCGCGCTGTCGCTGTGCAGCGGCGGCTGCAATTCCAGGCCGGCGCGGTGGGCCAGCAGCGCCGCGCCGTGGTCCCCCAGCGGGCCCGACAGCAGCACCGCATCGCCCGAGCGCGCCTGCGCCCCCCCCACGCGCACCCCGGCGGCGCGCCAGCCCACCCCGGTGGTGGCGATGAACACCCCATCGCCCTTGCCGCGCTCAACCACCGTGGTGTCGCCGCACACCACCGGCACCCCGACCTGCCGCGCGGCCTCGCCCATCGAGCGCACCAGGCGCTGCAGCAACGCCAACGGCGTGCCCTCCTCCAGGATGAACGCCGCGCTCAGGTACAGCGGCTCGGCGCCCATCATCGCCACGTCGTTGACCGTGCCGTAGACCGCGAGTCGCCCCAGGTCGCCGCCCGGGAATTCCGCTGGCGCCACAACATGGCCGTCGGTGGCCATGACCAGCTCGGCCGCCTCAGGCGGCGGCAGCGGCAGGGCGGCGGCATCGTCGCCGGCGCGCAGCCACGGGTTGTCCAGCGCAGGC
>JANWZF010000258.1 GCA_025054905.1 Tepidimonas sp. | reverse complement strand
GCGCGGGTGGCGAAATTGGTAGACGCACCAGGTTTAGGTCCTGACGGTGGCGACACCGTGGGGGTTCGAGTCCCCCCCCGCGCACCAGGCCGATCCGGCCATCCGTTGGCAGCCCTGCATGGCCCCGTGGCCTGCGCCATTCCTCCCCCCAATGCTAACCCCTGAAGCCACGCTGATCGGCACGGTGACGGTGTTTGCCGTCGTGTATCTGGGCATGTTTCTGGGAGGGCTGCCGCGCACGGGGCTGGATCGCAGCGGCGTGGCGGTGCTGGGCGCGATCGCGATGATGGCGGTGCAGGGCTGGTCGGTGCAGCAGGCCGCCGCCGCGATCGATCTGCCGACCCTGGCGCTGCTGTTTGCGTTCATGCTGCTGTCAGCACAGATGCGCCTGGGCGGGTTTTATGGCGCGGTCACGCTGGCGGTGGGGCGCCGTCCGTGGCCGCCGGCGGCGCTGATGGGGGCGCTGCTGCTGGTGGTGGCGGCGCTGTCGGCGGTGTTTTCCAACGACGTGGTCTGTCTGGCGGTCACGCCGGTGGTGGTGCGCGTGGCGTGGCGGCGCGGCTGGGATCCGGTGCCGTGGCTGGTGGCCGTGGCGTGCGCGGCCAACATCGGTTCGGCGGCCACGTTGATCGGCAATCCGCAGAACATGCTGATCGGCTCGGTGCTGAAGTTGCCGTTTGTGACCTATGCGGCCGCCGCACTGCCGCCGGTGCTGCTGGCGTTGGCCGCGCTGTGGGGCTGGATGGTGTGGGTGCTGCGGCGCACACCGCCGCGCGCGGCGCCGCCGGTGGCGGCGCTGGACGACGCCCCGCCGTACGATCGCTGGCAGTCGGGCAAGGGGTTGGCGGTGGCCGCTGCCCTGCTGGTGGTGTTTGCCGTCACCGAGGTCCCGCACGAACTGGCCGCGCTGCTGGCGGCCGGGGTGCTGCTGCTGAGCCGGCGCCTGCACTCGGCCCAGTTCATGGGGCTGGTGGACTGGCCGCTGCTGCTGCTGTTCATGGGATTGTTCGTGGTCAACGCCGGGTTGCAGCGCACTGGCCTGGCCGCGCAGGCGGTGCAGTGGCTGGCTGCCCAGGGCCTGGGTTTGCAGGAGCCCGGGGTGTTGGCCCTGGTGGCGTTGGGGCTGTCCAATCTGGTCTCCAACGTGCCGGCGGTGATGTTGCTGCTGCCGCACGTGCAAGGGGTGGAGGCGGGGGTGACGCTGGCGCTGGCCAGCACGTACGCCGGCAACCTGCTGCTGGTGGGCTCGATCGCCAACCTGATCGTGGCTGACCTGGCCGCCCGCGACGGCGTGCGGCTGGATTGGCGCCACCATGCCCGCATCGGCATGCCCGCTGCTGTGCTCAGCCTCCTGACATGGTGGCTGTGGCGATGGGCGGTGGCGTGGTTGGGCTGATCGCTGCACTACAATCAAATGTTTATCCGGCGCCGCCTTGGAGGCGGCGCGTCAGCCCCGATTGCCTGGATTCGTCCCGCGGGCGGGTCCTTCGTCCCTTTTCAGGAGTGATGCATGACTGTCAACGTCGAAACCCTGGACAAGCTCGAGCGCAAGATCGTGCTTGAGCTGCCGCTGCAGGCGATCCAGCAGGAGGTGCAGGCCCGTCTGAAGCGGCTGCAGCGCCAGGTGCGCATGGATGGCTTTCGTCCCGGCAAGGTGCCGCTGTCGGTGGTGGCGCAACGCTACGGCGACTCGGTGCAGTACGAGGTGATGAACGACCAGGTGGGCCAGGCGTTTGCCGATGCGGTGGCGCAGGCGCAGCTGCGCGTGGCGGGCCAGCCGCGCATCACCGAAAAAGAGGGCGCGGCCGAAGGCATGGTGGCGTTTGAGGCCGTCTTCGAGGTCTTCCCGGAGGTCAAGCTCGGGGACCTGTCAGCGCTCAAGCTCGAAAAGCTCGAGTCCTCCGTGGACGAGTCGGCCGTGGAGCGCACGCTGGAGATCCTGCGCAAGCAGCGGCGCACGTTCACGCCGCGCGCGGCCGAGGAGCCGGCGCAGGATGGCGATCGGGTCACGATCGACTTTGAGGGCAAGATCGATGGCGAGCCCTTCCAGGGCGGCCAGGCCCATGACTTCAGCTTCGTGCTGGGCGAAGGCCAGATGCTGGCCGAATTCGAAAACGCCGTGCGCGGCATGAAGGTGGGCGAGTCCAAGACCTTCCCGCTGGCTTTCCCCGAGGACTACCAGGGCCGCGAGGTGGCCGGCAAGACCGCTGACTTTCTCGTCACGGTCAAAAAGATCGAACAGCAGCACCTGCCTGCGGTCGATGAGGCGTTCGTCAAGTCGCTGGGCATCGAGGCCGGCACCGAAGAAGCGCTGCGCGAGGACATCCGCCGCAACCTGCAGCGGGAGCTGAAGTTCCGCCTGCAGGCGCGCAACAAGGCCACGGCGCTGGAAGCGCTGGCGCAGGCTGCCGAGCTGGATCTGCCCAAGGCGGCCGTGCAGGCCGAGATCGACCGCCTGGTGGAAGGCGCGCGGGCCGACCTCAAGCAGCGCGGCATCAAGGACGCCGACAAGGCGCCGATCCCGCGCGAGCTGTTCCAGCAGCAGGCCGAGCGGCGCGTGCGGCTCGGGCTGGTGGTGGCCGAGCTGATCAAGGCGCACGATCTGCGCGCCACCGAGGAGCAGGTCGAGGCCCACCTGCGCGAGCTGGCGTCCTCGTACGAATATCCCGAGGAAGTGGTGCGCTGGTACAAGTCGCAGCCCGAGCGCCTGAGCGAAATCCAGGCCATCGTGCTGGAAAACAACGTGGCCGATTTCATCTTCGCGCAGGCCCAGGTGACGCCCAAAGCGATCACCTTCGCCGAGCTGATGGGGCAGTGAACGTTGCGCCCGTGCGCCATGGCGGCACGCGGGCGCCTCGACCGGGGGCGGACGCAAGGGCGGTGTCCGCCCCTTTTTGCTCGTTGCTCCGCGCCGCGGGCGCGAAGCGGTTACAGTAAGCCCATTGGACAACCATGCAGCACAGACGGAGCACACGACGCATGAGCGCGCTGGATACGCAGGCTCTGGGCCTGATCCCCATGGTCATCGAACAGTCGGGCCGCGGCGAGCGGGCCTACGACATTTACTCGCGCCTGCTGAAGGAGCGGGTCGTGTTTCTGGTCGGCCCGGTCAACGACCAGACCGCCAACCTGGTGGTGGCGCAGCTGCTCTTTCTGGAAAGCGAAAATCCGGACAAGGACATCTCGCTCTACATCAACTCGCCTGGTGGGTCGGTCAGCGCCGGCATGGCCATCTTCGATACGATGAACTTCATCAAGCCCGATGTCTCCACGCTGTGCATCGGCATGGCCGCCAGCATGGGGGCGTTCTTGCTGGCCGCCGGGGCCAAAGGCAAGCGGTTTGCACTGCCCAATGCGCGTGTGATGATCCACCAGCCGCTGGGCGGCGCCCAGGGACAGGCCACCGACATCGAAATCCATGCGCGGGAAATCCTGCGCCTGCGCGCCGACCTCAACCGCATCCTGAGCGAGCGCACCGGTCAGCCGCTCGAAAAAATCGAACGCGACACCGATCGCGACTTTTTTATGTCCGCCACCGAGGCCGCTGAATACGGCCTGGTGGACAAAGTCATCGACAAGCGCGCCTGAGCGGGCTTGCCGCCCCCCTTCCTCCGCCCCGCCTGCCTTCGCCCATGCCCGACAAGAAGAGTCCCCGCGACAAGACCCTGTACTGCTCGTTTTGCGGCAAGAGCCAGCACGAGGTCAAAAAGCTCATCGCCGGCCCCTCGGTCTTCATCTGCGATGAGTGCATCGAGCTGTGCAACGACATCATCCGCGACGAGGTCCAGGAGCAGCCAACGGCCGGCAGCGGCGGGCCGCTGGATGCGCTGCCCACGCCGGCGCAGATCAAGGAGCACCTGGACCAGTATGTCATCGGTCAGGAGGCGGCCAAGAAGACGCTGGCCGTGGCGGTCTACAACCATTACAAGCGCCTGCGCCACAATGACGCGGTGCAAAAGAGCGGGGTCGAGCTGGCCAAGAGCAACATCCTGCTGATCGGCCCCACCGGCAGCGGCAAGACGCTGCTGGCCGCCACGCTGGCGCGCAAGCTCGACGTGCCGTTCGTGATGGCCGATGCCACCACGCTGACCGAAGCGGGCTACGTCGGCGAAGACGTCGAAAACATCATCGCCAAACTGCTGCAGACCTGCGACTACGACGTTGACAAGGCCCAGCGCGGCATCGTTTACATCGACGAAATCGACAAGATCACGCGCAAGTCCGAAAACCCCTCGATCACGCGCGACGTCTCCGGTGAAGGGGTGCAGCAGGCGCTGCTCAAGCTCATCGAAGGCACGGTGGCCAGCGTGCCGCCGCAAGGCGGGCGCAAGCACCCCAACCAGGACATGATCGCGGTGGACACCACCAACATCCTGTTTATTTGCGGTGGGGCGTTTGCTGGACTGGAAAAAATCGTCGAGGCGCGCACCGAGGCCTCGGGCATCGGTTTTGGCGCGGCCGTGCGCAGCAAGCGCGAGCGGCCGCTGACCGAGCTGTTCGCCCAGGTGGAACCCGATGATCTGGTGCGCTACGGCCTGATTCCGGAGCTGGTCGGGCGCCTGCCGGTGGTCACCGCGCTGGCCGAGCTGGACGAAGACGCGCTGGTGCGCATCCTGACCGAGCCGAAAAACGCCATCGTCAAGCAGTTTGCCGAACTGTTTGCGATGGAAGGCGTGGAGCTGGAAGTGCGCCCGGCGGCGCTGCGTGCCATCGCCCAAAAGGCGCTGCAGCGCAAGACCGGCGCGCGCGGCCTGCGCTCGATCCTGGAGCAGGCGCTGATGGATACGATGTTTGAACTGCCCAGCCTGCGCAACGTGCAGCGGGTGGTCGTGGAGGAAGCCACGATCACCGAAGGCCGCGCGCCGCTGCTGGTCTACCACGAAGAGGCGCGCCAGGCTTGAGGCGCGCGCGGCTGCCTGGGGGCGCCGCAGCGCTTGAAGTCCGGTCTGCGCGCCCCCACCTGTGCCGCCTGAAAGGAATTGCCAATGTCTGGACAGCCCCCCCTGCCTGCCGAGCCCGTCACGCTGCCGCTGTTGCCGCTGCGCGACGTGGTCGTCTTTCCGCACATGGTCATCCCGCTGTTCGTCGGGCGGCCCAAGAGCATCAAGGCCCTGGAGGCGGCCATGGCGCACGAGCGGCGCATCATGCTGGTGGCGCAAAAGACCGCCGCCAAAGATGAGCCCACGCCCAGCGATCTGTTCGAGGTTGGCTGTGTGGCCAGCATCCTGCAGATGCTCAAGCTGCCCGATGGCACCGTCAAGGTGCTGGTGGAGGGGGTGCAGCGGGCCAAGGTGCTGCGCGTGGACGACAGCGCCGAGCACTTTTCGGCGCACGTGCTGCCGGTGGACCTCCAGGCCGAGCGCGCCGAGGCCGATCCGAAGGAGCTCGAGGCGCTGCGCCGGGCGGTGATGCAGCAGTTCGAGCAGTACGTTAAGCTCAACAAGAAAATTCCGGCCGAAATCCTGACCTCGATCGCCTCCATCGACGATCCGGGCCGGCTGGCCGACACGATCGCGGCGCACTTGCCGCTGAAGCTCGAGGCCAAGCAGAGCGTGCTGGACCTGGAGCGGCTGGTGCCGCGGCTGGAGCATCTGTTTGCGCAACTGGAGGCCGAGGTCGAAATCCTCAACGTCGACCGGCGCATCCGCGGGCGCGTCAAGCGCCAGATGGAGAAAAACCAGCGCGAGTTCTACCTCAACGAGCAGGTCAAGGCCATCCAGAAGGAGCTCGGCGAAGGCGAAGAGGGCGCCGACCTCGAGGAGCTGGAAAAGAAGATCAAAAAGGCGCGCATGCCCAAAGAGGCGCGCAAGAAGGCCGAAAGCGAGCTCAAGAAGCTGCGCCTGATGTCGCCGATGTCGGCCGAGGCGACGGTCGTGCGCAACTACATCGACGTGCTGGTCAACCTGCCGTGGAGCAAGAAGACCAAGGTGCGCCACGACCTGGCCTACGCCGAGGAAGTGCTCAACGCCGACCATCACGGGCTGGAAAAGGTCAAGGAGCGTATCCTGGAATATCTCGCCGTGCAGCAGCGCGTCGACAAGGTCAAGGCGCCGATCCTGTGTCTGGTCGGCCCGCCGGGGGTGGGCAAGACATCGCTGGGGCAGTCGATCGCCAAGGCCACCGGGCGCAAATACGTGCGCATGGCCCTGGGCGGCATGCGCGACGAGGCCGAGATCCGTGGCCACCGGCGCACCTACATCGGTGCGCTGCCGGGCAAGGTGCTGCAAAACCTCACCAAGGTCGGGGTGCGCAACCCGCTGTTCCTGCTGGATGAGATCGACAAGCTGGGCATGGATTTCCGTGGCGATCCCGCCTCGGCGCTGCTGGAGGTGCTCGATCCCGAGCAGAACCACACCTTCCAGGATCACTACGTCGAGCTGGATTTCGACCTGTCGGACGTGATGTTCGTGGCCACCTCCAACTCGCTCAACATCCCGCCGGCGCTGCTGGATCGCATGGAGGTGATCCGCCTGTCGGGCTACACCGAAGACGAGAAGGTGGCCATTGCCCTGCGCTACCTGCTGCCCAAGCAGCGCGCCCACAACGGTGTCAAGGACGACGAGCTGGAGGTGACCGAAGCCGCCGTGCGCGACATCGTGCGCTACTACACGCGCGAGGCGGGCGTGCGCGCCCTGGAGCGCGAAATCTCGCGCATCTGCCGCAAGGTGGTCAAGGGACTGCTGCTGGGCAAGATGAACAAGCCCGTGGTCGTCACGCCGGAGAACCTGGCGGACTTTCTGGGCGTGCGCAAGTACACCTATGGCCGCGCCGAGCAGCAAAACCAGGTGGGCCAGGTGGTGGGGCTGGCGTGGACCGAAGTGGGCGGTGATCTGCTGACCATCGAGGCCGCGATCATGCCCGGCAAGGGCAACGTGATCCGCACCGGCTCGCTCGGCGACGTGATGAAGGAGTCGGTGGAGGCCGCGCGCACCGTGGTGCGCAGCCGTGCGCGGCGCCTGGGCATCGCCGACGAGCTGTTCGAGAAGAAGGACATCCACATCCACGTGCCCGATGGCGCGACGCCCAAGGACGGCCCCAGCGCCGGCATCGCGATGACCACCGCGATGGTCTCGGCCCTGACGGGCATCCCGGTGCGCGCCGATGTGGCCATGACCGGCGAGATCACGTTGCGCGGCGAGGTCACCGCCATCGGGGGGCTGAAGGAAAAGCTGCTGGCTGCGCTGCGCGGCGGCATCCGCACCGTCATCATCCCGGAGGAAAACGTCAAGGATCTGGCCGAGATCCCGGACAATGTCAAGCAGGGGCTGGAGATCGTGCCGGTGCGCTGGATCGACCGCGTGCTGGAACTGGCGCTGCAGCGCCTGCCCCAGCCGCTGCCCGAGGACGAGGCGGTGGTGCCGCCCACAGCGGCCGCCAGTGGCGAAGCTGCGGCGGTGACCCACTGAAGCTGGGCATTTTTCGGCTATAATACAGGTCTGCCAGCGATGCAGAGGCCAAGCTAAAAATCCGTTGCATCGAGGGTGCGATGCGGGAATAGCTCAGTTGGTAGAGCGCAACCTTGCCAAGGTTGAGGTCGCGAGTTCGAGACTCGTTTCCCGCTCCAGAATACCCGGGCTCGTTGCCGTTGGCTGCATCGAGCCAATCCGGCGGTTGTCGGGTTGAACCAGACAAGGCGCGGTAGCAAAGCGGTTATGCACCGGATTGCAAATCCGAGTAGGTCGGTTCGACTCCGGCCCGCGCCTCCAGTCAGCGCGGCAGGCCAACCAGCCTGCGGCAGTTGGCGGGAATAGCTCAGTTGGTAGAGCGCAACCTTGCCAAGGTTGAGGTCGCGAGTTCGAGACTCGTTTCCCGCTCCAGCATCCCTGGCCAGTCCTCATGGACTGGCTTTTTTGTGGCACCAGCGCCATCCGGCTGTGCAGCCTTAGCGCTGCGCCACCCGCAGCTTGGCACTGCGTTGGGTGGCGGCTTTGTGGCGCGGGGCGGGTTGAGTCGCCGCCGCCGTGCGGCTGCGGCTGGCCGCGGAGGCCTTGACCGCCGGGGTACGCAGTTGCACCACGAGCACCTGCCCTGGTTTGAGCGCACTGTGAGGCCGCAGCCCGTTCCAGGCGGCCAGCTCACTGGCGCGTACGCCGTGGCGCTTGGCCACCTGGGCCAGCGTGTCGCCCGCGCGCACCTTGACCGTGACGGTGCGCACCGGCGGCGCTTCGGGGGCCAGCAGGATCTGCCCGTGATCCGCCAGCTGCTCCGGGACGTCGCGATCCAGCCGGCCTTCGCGTGGCACGAGGATCGTCGATCCAGCCTTGAGCTTCATGCGTGGTGGAATCCGGTTGGTCTGGCGCAGCTCGGCCTCGCTCCAGTCCAGTTCGCGTGCGGCCTGCGCCACGGTCATGTCACGCGGGACGCGCCAGGCTGTCCAGCTGGCCGTGGGGCCGCGCCAGCTTTTGAGCCGTTCGGCAAACAGCACTGCGTTGTCCCACGGCAGCAGGATCTCGGGGGTGCCGGCGGCCATGATGACCGGCTTGTGGTGCGCGGGGTTGAGGGTGCGGAAATCGGCTTCGGAGACCTCGGCCAGGCGCGCGATCAGGGCCACGTCGATGTCGCGTTCGATGCGCACGCTGTCGAAAAACGGATGGTTGCCCACGGCCGGTAGCCGTACCCCATACTGCTGGGGGGCGCGCACCAGGTTTTTGACCGCTTGCAGCTTGGGCACATAGTGGCGCGTTTCCTCCGGCATGCGCAGATCCTGGTAACCCGTGGGCAGGCCGGCGGCCTGGTTGCGCTTGATGGCGCGCTGCACGTTGCCTTCGCCCCAGTTGTAGGCCGCCAGCGCCAGATGCCAGTCGCCAAACAGACGGTGCAGCCGCACCAGGTAGTCCAGCGCCGCGCGCGTGGAGGCCAGCACATCGCGCCGGTCATCGCGAAAGGCGTTTTGTTTCAGGTCGAAGTGGCGCCCGGTGGCGGGCATGAACTGCCACATGCCCGCGGCCTTGGCACGCGAGACCGCCTGCGGGTTGAAGGCGCTTTCAATGAACGGCAGCAGCGCCAGCTCTTGCGGCAGGCCGCGGCGCTCGAGTTCCTCGACGATGTGAAACAGGTATTTGCTGCCGCGGTCGACCATGCGCTGCAGGTAGTCGGGACGGCTGGCGTACCAGCGTTCCCATTGGGCGACACGCTCGTCGTCCAGGTCGGGCATCGCAAAGCCGCGGCCGATGCGCTCCCACAGGTCACGCGGCGCTTGCACCGGCACCACCGGGATGGACAGCGCGGCCAGATCGGCCGGTGGCGGTGGATCGATCTGCGGCTGCCCGCTGGCCGCAGGGCTCGTGGGGGGGGTACGAACCGGCTCAGGCTGGGGCGAGGAGGGCGTAGCCGGGGTGGAGATCAAGGCAGCCGGTGCCATGTCCGCCGCGGGGGAGAGGGAAGAGGGGCTGCCGCCCGAGGGCAGACTCGCGCAGCCAGCCAGCCCCAACGCGGTCAGCAGTGGCATCCAGATCGGCAATCGTGGCATCGTTCAACTCAAGCAGAAAGGACGCGACGGCCGCCGTGGCCATCCCCCCGCGGGGCGGCGTATCAGCGAAAGCCGTCTTTCCAGCGCCGCAGGGCGGCGAAATGATCGCTGTCGGTCGTCAGGGGCTCGAAGCCTTGCTGTCGGAGTGCCGCGCGCACAGCGGGTTCCCGCGTGCGCAAAAAGGGGTTGATGGCACGTTCTTCGGCCAGCGTCGTGGGTACCGTGGGTTGCCCCGCGGCCCGGCGTGCCTGGGCCGCGGCCAGCGCCGCTGCCACCTGCGTGTCGTGCGGCAGCACCGCCTGCGCAAAGCGCAGGTTGCCCAGCGTGTACTCATGCGCGCAACATACGCGGGTGGAGGCTGGCAACGCCGCCAGGCGGTCGAGCGAGGCCAGCATCTGCGCCGGCGTGCCTTCGAACAGCCGGCCGCAGCCGGCGGCAAACAGGGTATCGCCGCAGAACAGCCAGCGCTGCGGGTCGGCGGCGGTGGGCTCGTTGACGTAGGCGACGTGGCCGCGCGTGTGCCCCGGTACGGCCAGCACCTGCCAGCGCCGGCCGAGCAGCTCCAGCACCGCGCCCTCATCCACGGGTTGCACCGGCCAGGGCAGCGGCTCGCGCGCCGGGCCGATCACGCGGCAGCCGCTGGCCTGCCGCAGCGCTGCCACGCCGCCGATGTGATCACCGTGATGGTGCGTGAGCAGGATGCCCTGCAGGGCCAGGCCACGCTCGCGCAGCGCGCGCTGCACGGGTTCGGCCTCGCCCGGGTCGACCACCCAGGCCAGATGGCCGTCGTGCAGCAGCCAGATGTAGTTGTCGCTCAGGGCCGCCAACGGCTCGACCTGTAAAGCGGCGGCGCGCGCTACCATCGTCATATGGCGATGATACCGGGGGATGCCGCGCTGATCGATCGTTTTGCCGATGCGCTGTGGCTGGAGGAGGGGTTGGCCGAGCGCACGCTGGCGGCCTACCGGGCGGATCTGTCGGCGCTGGCATGCTGGCTGGCTGCGCAGCAGGCCACGCTGCTGCAGGCCGACGCCGCGCTGCTGCAGCGTTACCTGGCCGCGCGTCTGACGGGCAGCCGCGCCACCAGCAGCAACCGGCGCCTGAGCGCACTGCGGCGCTTTTACCGTTGGGCGCTGCGCGAGCATCTGCTGGTGCGCGACCCGACGCTGGCGCTGGTGGCAGCGCGCACGCCGTTGCGGGTGCCCAAGACGCTGACCGAGGCGCAGGTGGACGCGTTGCTGGCGGCCCCCGACACCCGCACGGCGCTGGGCCTGCGCGACCGGGCGATGCTGGAGCTGATGTACGCCAGCGGTCTGCGCGTCAGCGAACTGGTGGGGCTGCAGCTGTTTGAGCTGAGCCTGGCCGACCAGGTGGTGCGTGTCACCGGCAAAGGGCGTAAGGAACGCCTGGTGCCGTTGGGCGATGAGGCGGCGCAATGGCTGCAGCGCTACCTGGCGCAGGCACGGCCCGTGTTGCTTGCGGGGCGCCGCAGCGACGATCTGTTCGTGACCGAGCGCCACGGCGCGGCCATGTCGCGCGTGATGTTCTGGAAGCTGATCAAGCGCTACGCGCAACAGGCGGGCATCCTCGTGCCGCTGTCGCCCCATACGTTGCGGCATGCGTTTGCCACCCATCTGCTCAACCACGGGGCGGACCTGCGGGCGGTGCAGCTGCTGCTGGGGCACGCCGACATCAGCACCACCACGATCTATACCCACGTGGCACGCGAGCGCCTGAAGGCCCTGCACGCGCGCCACCACCCTCGCGGCGGGGGTGGCACCGCGTCCTGACCGTCAGCGTCCCCCCCAGCCGTCCTTCAGGGTGGTGATGCGGTTGAACACCGGCCGATCGGCCCGATGATCGTGGCGATCGGTGCAGAAGTAGCCGTGGCGCTCGAACTGCAGGCGCTGCTCGGCTTGAAGGTCGGCCAGGCCCGGCTCCACGTACCCCTGCACGATGCGCAGGCTGTGGGGGTTGAGGGCCGCCTTGAAGTCTTTGCCGCCCGCGTCGGGTTGCGGCTCGGTGAACAGGCGGTCGTACAGACGGAATTCGGCCGCCACGGCGTCGTGCGCCCCGACCCACGTGAGGGTGCCTTTGACCTTGACCGCGTCGGCCCCGGGCGTGCCGCTCTTGGTGTCGGGCACCACCCGCGCCAGCACCGCGGTGATGCGGCCGTCGGCGTCCTTGTCGCAACCGGTGCACTCGATCACGTAGCCGTATTTGAGCCGCACCTTGTTGCCGGGGTAGAGGCGGAAGTACCCCTTGGGGGGCTGTTCCATGAAGTCCTCGCGCTCGATCCACAGTCGCGGGCCGAGCGTGAAGCAGCGCTGCCCCCAGCCGGGGTGGTGGGGGTGCACCGGGGCACGGCACGGCTCACGGTGCCCTTCGTGGCCGAACACCTCGGCCCAGTTGGTCAGCCGCAGCTCCAGCGGATCCAGGACGGCCATCGCGCGCGGGGCCTTGGCTTCCAGCTCGTCGCGCAGCGCAATGTCGAGGTTGGCATAGTCGATCCAGCCCTGCGCCTTGCTGACGCCCGTGCGCTCGCAGAACAGCCGGATCGCCTCCGGCGTGTAGCCGCGGCGGCGCAGGCCGACCAGGGTGGGCATGCGCGGGTCGTCCCAGCCCATCACGATGCCCTCCTCGACCAGCTGCTTGAGCTTGCGCTTGCTGGTGACGACGTAGGTCAGGTTCAGGCGCGCAAACTCGTACTGGTGTGGCAGGTCGAACGGTTCGGGCTCGTAGGCCGTCAGCGCTTCGGCCAGCAGCGGCGTGAAGTGGTGCAGCTCGCCCAGCAGCAGGGCAAAGAAGCCATCCAGGTCGCGCAGCAGCTGGTCGCGGTCGTGTTCCCAGCGCGCCATCATCGCCGCCAGACGGCGCTCGGCGGGGGTGTTGGTGCCCAGGCGCGCCGCCGCGTTGTGGCAGCGCAGCGCGAACTCCTTGCCGGCTTCAACCCCCTGTGCCCGCAGGGCCTCGATGCGCTGGCGCGCGCGCGCGAACTGCGGCGCGCGCAGCAGCGGCACCAGGCGGGCCAGCAGCCAGTCGTAAAACGGGCGTTGATCCTCGAATTCGAGCGTGCAGATGCTGTGCGTGATGTTTTCCAGCGCATCCTCGATCGGGTGCGCAAAGGTGTACATCGGATAGACGCACCAGCGCGTGCCGGTGTTGTGGTGCGCGGCGTGCTTGATGCGGTAGATCGTGGGGTCGCGCAGGTTGAGGTTGGGGCTGGCCATGTCGATCTTGGCGCGCACCACCATC
>JANWZF010000242.1 GCA_025054905.1 Tepidimonas sp. | reverse complement strand
GGGCGGTTTTTAGCGATCGCGACGCAGCAGCACGACGCCGCCGCGTTGGTACAGCACGGTGTGCGGCACATCGGGCCGGCGGTCCAGCCGCGTCAGGGCCCATTCACCCGGCTCGGGCTCGCGCCGCGGCGTGATCGCCTGCGCGTAAACGGCAAAGCTCGGGGCATCGAAGCGCCACAGCACGGCGCTGGCCTGCGCCTGGCGCACCAGGGTGCCGGCGTGGCGCACCGCGCCCTGCAGCACGTCACCGAACCACGGCGCCACCACCGCCCCCAGCAGCAACGCCTGCAGGGCCGCCAGCGCCTGCAGGCGGCGCCAGGCGGGCCAGTGCCGTGCCAGCGCCACGGCGCAGGCCAGGCCGAGTGCGCCCCAGGTCAGCGGCCCGTAATGCGCCGGCGCCAGGTCTTGTGCCAGCGCCAGCTGGGCCGCGTAGTACGGGTCGGCGCTGCGTGCGCCCAGGGTCACCAGCAAGGTTGGCAGCCAGGGCCACAGCGCCATCGGTGCCACCGCCAGCAACAGCCAGGGCGCGCGCAGCGCGGGCAGGTGCTGCGCCAGCAGCAGCATCAGTGGCGTGGCTCCGTACAGCACATAGTGCGGCAGCTTGGTGCCCGAGAGGCTGAAAAACAGCAGCACAAAACCGGCCCACAGCCACAGGTAACGGGCCAGGGGCTGCCGCAGATCCGCGCGCAGCCGCGCCAGCACGGCCGGCAAGGCCGCACTCCACGGCAGCAACAGCAACGGCAGCGCCACCAGGTAGTACAGCGCATGGCCGCCGTGGCCTTCCAGCGTGCCGGTGAAGCGCTGCACGTTGTGGCGCAGAATGAAGCCCTCGATGAACGCCTGACCGTGCGTCAACAGCATGGCGAGGTACCAGGGAGCAGCCACGGCGAGCAGGATCAGCCAGCCGAGTGGATCGAAGGCGGCCTGGCGCCAGCGGCGCGCATCGCGGGCCAGCAGGCCATGCAGCGTGCCGGCGGCAGCCGGGATCAGCGCAGCCACCGGGCCCTTGGTCAGCAGGCCCAACCCCACCCACAGATAGACCCGCCACAGCGGCTGGCGCTGGCCGTGCTCGAAAAAGCGCCACAGATCCAGGCACGCCAAGGTTAGCCAGAGGTTCAGCAGCGCGTCGGCGGTGGCCGCACGCGCGATGATCCAGGGCCCCAGGGCGGTGGCCACGATCAACAGCGCACGCTCGGCTGCGGCCGCATCCCAGCGCTGACGTGCAAAGGTCCAGACGGCCCAGCCCCAGCCGACCGCAGCCAGCGCCGAGGGCAGCCGCAGCGCCCATTCGTGCAGACCCAGCGCCGCCACCGCCAGGGCCTGCAGCCAGTAGATCAGGATCGGCTTGTCGTAACGCGGCGCGCCCAGCAGCCAGGTCGACAGCCAGTCGCCACTGGCCAACAGCTCGCGCGTGGCTTCCGAAAAGGCGCCTTCGTCGACATCGAACAGCGGTGGGCTGCCCAAGCCGACGAACCAGGCCAGCAGCGGCAGCAGCCACACGCCCCAGGCTCGGGGCTGCGCCGTAGCGGTGAGGGCGATGCGGCTCATGACGACGAGCTCCTGGGCCAACGCCGACCGGGGGTGAGCGTCAACAAGGC
>JANWZF010000199.1 GCA_025054905.1 Tepidimonas sp. | reverse complement strand
TGCCGGGGGGCGCACGCTGCTGGCCAAGGGACAGCGCATCGAGGATGAGCAGCAGTTGCGCCTGCTGCGGGAGCGGCGCCAGGTGTTCGTGCCGTTCGAAGAGTCGGAGCTGGCGGTCAAGGTGCTGATGAGCGGGTTGCTTGAGCTGGATCGACGCGGGGCAGCCATCAAGGATTTGGACCGCTACGTCCGGCTGGATGAAAGCGAGCAGCCCACCGGCGAGCCGCTGCGCGGTACCCTGCCCGAGCAGTGTGCCGAGGTGGCCGCCCGGCTGCGGCGGCTGTTGGCCGGCATCGAGATGGGCAGCGTCGAGCCCGCGGAAGGCCCGCGACGCTTTGAGCAGTTGTGGCGTGACATCGGACAGCTCACCGCCAGCGAGGTGTCGGCGCAAGCCAGCACGCTGGTGCTGACCTACCGGGCCTGCACCAGCCCGGCTGACTACAGCGTGTTGCATGCCTTGCAGTGTGCGGTGCTGGCCCGGCAGGTGGCGCCGCTGCTCGGGCTGGCACCGGAGGAGGCGCGCGCGCTGGTGCTGGCCACGGCCAGCATGAACGTGGCCATGCTGCGCCTGCAGGATGCGCTGGCGCAGCAGCGCGCGGCCCCGTCGCCCGCGCAGCGGGCGCAGATCGATGCCCACGCCGCCGAAGGTGAGCGGCTGCTGCGCGCCGCGGGCGTGGCCGATCCGTTGTGGCTGGAAGCGGTGCGGCTGCACCACGCGCTGCTGCCCCCCGGCGTGCCGCTGGCGCAGCGTCCGCCGGGCCAGCGGCTGGCGCATATCGTGCAGGTGCTGGACCGCTACACGGCCTCGATGAGCCCGCGGGCCAGCCGCCCGGGGCGTACGGCCAAGGATGCCGCGCGCACGGCGATCCTGTTTCGCACCGGGGGCACGCAGGACGAAGTCGGGCTGGCCCTGGTGCAGCGGCTCGGGCTGTACCCCGCGGGCACCTTCGTGCGTCTGAAGGGGGGAGAGACGGCGCTGGTCTTGCGCCGGGGCGCGCGCGCAGGTACGCCGATCGCCGCGGTGGTGGTCAACCGCGCCGGTGAGCCACTCGGAGCCCCCAAGTTGGTCAACACGGGTCGGCCCGAATACGAGGTGACCGATGCGGTGCCGGGCACGGCGGTGCGGGCGCGCATCAATCTGGACGACATGGTTCGGCTGCTGATGCACTCGCGCACGCCGGCGGCTGGAATGGCTTGAACCGCCGGCCTGCCCCCTGTGCCTTGCCGCCATGCCGACGCTGCGCATCGCCACCTACAACATCCACAAAGGTGTCCAGGGTCTGGGCCCGCTGCAGCGCCTGGAGATCCACAACCTGCGCCATGCGATCGCGCAGCTGCAGGCCGACGTGGTGTGCCTGCAGGAGGTGCGGGCTTACCATCACCGCCTGGCGCGGCGCTTTGGGGCGCACTGGCCCCACGAGCCGCAGGCGCAGGTGCTGGCGCCCCCAGGGTTCGTCGCGGTGTACCAGACCAACGCCCGCACCCGTCACGGTGAGCACGGCAACGCGCTGCTGAGTCGCTTTGAGGTGCTGGCGCGGGCGCACCGGGATGTGTCGGACCATCCGTTGGAGCAGCGCGGTCTGTTGCACGTGACGCTGGCGGTGCCGAGGGCGGCCGGTCGGGTTGGGCGCCTGCACGTGATCGTGGTGCATCTGGGGCTGATCCACGCCAGCCGCGCGCGCCAGGTGCTTGCCCTGCAGCGCTACATGGCCGAGGCGGTGCCGCACGACGAGCCGCTGGTGGTGGCTGGCGATTTCAACGATTGGGGGGAGCGCCTGCACGCCGACCTGGCTGCGGTGGGATTGCAGACGTTGCGCAGCCCGTCGGTGCCCACCTTTCCGGCGCGGTTGCCGCTGCTGGCGCTGGATCGCATTTATGTGCGCGGCCTGACGCTGCGTTCGCTGGCCACACCCCGCGGTCGGGGGTGGTGGCGTCTGTCGGATCACCTGCCGCTGGTAGGAGAGGTGACGTGGGGCTGAGCGTGCGCCTGCAGCCGGGGCACCACCTGCGGCTGCTGGAGGGGGCGGCCGAGCTGATACCGGCCATGGTGCAGGCGATCGACCGCGCCCAGCGGCTGGTGCACGTGGAGACCTACATTTTTTATTTTGCCCATCAGGCGCTGCGGGTGGCCGAGGCGCTGGAGCGTGCGGCGCGCCGTGGCGTGACCGTGCGGCTGGTGGTGGACGCGGTGGGCACGCCCAGCATTCCACGCGAGTGGCAGCAGCGCTTTGCCTCGGCGGGGGTGCAGTGGCGTGCGTATCGGCCGCTGGGGCGCCTGGGGCTGCTGATCCCGAGCCGCTGGCGTCGGCTGCACCGCAAACTGTGCGTCGTCGATGGCGTGCTGGGTTTTTGCGGCGGCATCAACCTGATCGACGACTGCGATGACGTGGTGCTGGGGCGGCTGGCGCAGCCACGGCTGGATTTTGCACTGCAGGTCAGTGGGCCGCTGGTGGCGCAGATGCTGGAGCAGATGGAGCAGCTGTGGTGGCGCATGCAGGCGGTGCAGGCCGTGGCGCAGCGCGAGCTGCGGTTGGCCTGGAGCGCCCTGCGCGAAAGCGTGACGTGGCTGGACGAGCTGCTGCGCGCCCCACCGGGCGCGGCGGCCCCGGATGTGGCCGCGCAGGTGCGTGGGGC
>JANWZF010000188.1 GCA_025054905.1 Tepidimonas sp. | reverse complement strand
TCGTTGGTGATGGCAATCAGGTCATAGCGTGGGTGCATCGCCTTGCACAGCATTTCCAGCAGCGTCGTCTTGCCCGAGCCGACCGGCCCGCCGATGCCCACGCGCAGGGGAGGTAGTGATTTGGTGCGTCCGGGGATGTGGTGTAGAGCAGGACCAGTCATGAGCGGAACAGGCGGCTGTACTGGGTTTCGTGTTGTGCTGACAGGATGGCCAGCAGCGGGGTGAACGACTGGCGCCGGGCCGGTGGCCGCGTGGCGGCCTGGGCGACCACCGCGGGCAGCTGTGCCGCCAGCCGCGCCAGCAGCCGCTGGCCGGCATTCTGGCCCAGCGGTACGGCCTTGACAGCGGCCTGGCAGGCCGCTTCGCACCAGGCAAAGCCCGCGGCCAGCAGCGCTTGCTGGGGGCCGAGTCCGGGCGGGGTCAGGCTGGCCAGGGCCCAAGCGTAGGCCACCGGATAGGTCGGCGGCCGTAGCGCGGCGGGCACCTCGTCCACGGCGGGGCAGGGTTGGATTGGCGGTGCCAGCCCCTGCAACCACTGCAGCACGGCGTGGCCCATCTGCTCGCTTTGCAGGCGTAGCTCGGCGCTTTCACGCGTGCGGCGCACCCAGCCGTCCAGCTCCAGCAGGGCCTGCCAATCGCGCTGGCGCCAGGCTGGCAGCGCCTGGGCCAGCACCGCCCAGTCCGCGCGCGCTGGCCCCAGGTGCAGCTGCGCCAACAGCCATGTTGCGGTGCTGGCTTCATCGTGCACCAGGCCAGCGTCGACCGCGCTTTCCAGCCCCTCGGAGTACGAAAATCCCCCCCACGGCAACGCCGGCGAAGCCAGCCACAACAGCCCGAGCAGGGTCTGGGTTCCCTCAGAGGCGACAGACTCAGGGGTGACCATCGGCAGCGGGATGATGGTGGGAGGCCCCAGCGTGCACGTGGCGGTGGGTGTGGGCACCGTAAGCGCCGGCTTCGGGCTCGAACGGCTCCTCGACTTCGCAGACCTCCAGATGCAGCTGGCGCAACAGGTCGGCCAGCACGGGGTCGCGCTCCAGTTTCAGGTGATCGGGGGCCAGCTGCAGCACCACATGCCGGTTGCCCAGGTGGTAGGCGGCGCGCAGCAGATCCAGGACGCTGCCATGGCCCGGGCGAGCCGTGACTTTCAGCAACGGCTCGGCAGCCGCCAACACCCGCAGCAAGCTGCCGTCGGCCAACACCAGCACGTCGCCGCCGCGCAGCACGCGGCCGCGTGGCAGCACCACGGCGATGCGCCGGCCCAGACTGTCGTGCGCCTCGAAGCGGCTGCGCTGTCGTTGGGCCCAATCCAGCGCCAGGTGGGGCGCGCGCGCCAGCAGCGTGCGCGCCAGGCCGGCGCCCCCGGGTAGCACGCGGTTGGCCAGCAGGGCGGGGACTTCGGTTGCGGTCATGGCGGCCGCGCTCAAAACAGGAAGTAGCGCTGCGCCAGCGGCAGCGTGCGGGCCGGCTCGCATACCAGCCATTGGCCATCGGCGCGCACGGCGTAGGTCTGCGGGTCGATCTCCATGTGCGGCAGATAGTCGTTGAGCACCATGTCGCGCTTGCCGATGCAGCGGCAGCCGCGCACAGCCACCAGCGGCTTGCGCAGGCCGTAGCGCTGCGCCACGCCGCCGGCCAACGCGGCCTGCGAAACAAACGTCAGGCTGGTGCGCAGCACGGCCTCGCCGTACGCGCCAAACATCGGGCGCTGGTGCACCGGCTGCGGTGTCGGGATGGAGGCGTTGGGATCGCCCATCGCGGCGGCCACGATCATGCCGCCTTTGACGACAACGGCGGGTTTGACCCCGAAGAAGGCCGGCTTCCACAGCACCAGGTCGGCCCACTTGCCCACTTCCACCGAGCCGATGATGTGGCCGAGGCCGTGCGCGATGGCCGGGTTGACGGTGTACTTGGCGATGTAGCGCTTGATGCGGAAGTTGTCGTTGCGCGGGTCGTGTTCGACCCCTCGTGCCCGCCCGGGGCTGGGCGGCAGCCAGCCGCGCTGGACCTTCATTTTGTGCGCAGTCTGCCAGGTACGGGTGATGACTTCGCCGACCCGGCCCATCGCCTGGCTGTCGCTGCTCATGATGCTAATGGCCCCCAGGTCGTGCAAGATGTCTTCGGCGGCGATCGTTTCCTTGCGGATGCGGCTTTCGGCAAACGCCAGGTCTTCGGCGATCGAGGGGTCCAGGTGATGGCACACCATCAGCATGTCGACGTGCTCGTCCAGCGTGTTGACGGTGTAGGGCCGCGTCGGGTTGGTGGACGACGGCAGCACGTGGGGCTCGCCGACGATGCGCAGGATGTCCGGCGCGTGGCCCCCGCCAGCGCCTTCGCAGTGAAAGGCGTGAATGGTGCGGCCGCGCATGGCCGCCAGCGAATCCTCGATGAAGCCGCTTTCGTTGAGCGTGTCGGTGTGGATGGCAACCTGGGTGTCGGTGGCTTCGGCGACGCTGAGACACTGGTCGATGGCCGCCGGCGTGGAGCCCCAGTCCTCGTGCAGCTTCATGCCGATGGCGCCGGCTTCGATCTGTTCGCGCAGGCCCGCCGGACGGCTGGCGTTGCCCTTGCCGAGAAACCCCAGGTTCATCGGAAACGCCTCGGCAGCCTGCAGCATGCGCTCGAGGTACCATGGTCCCGGCGTGCAGGTGGTGGCATTCGTGCCGGTGGCCGGCCCGGTGCCGCCACCGGTCATCGTCGTGATGCCCGACATCAGGGCTTCTTCGATCTGCTGCGGGCAGATGAAATGAATGTGGCTGTCGTGGCCGCCGGCGGTCACGATCATGCCTTCGCCGGCCAGCACCTCGGTGCCTGGACCGATGACGATGTCCACCCCAGCTTGCGTGTCGGGGTTGCCGGCTTTGCCCAGCGCCACGATGCGCCCATCGCGCACGCCGATGTCGGCCTTGACGATGCCCCAGTGGTCGATGATGAGGGCGTTGGTGATGACCAGATCGACCGCCCCCTCGGCACGGCTGCGCTGGCTTTGACCCATGCCGTCGCGGATCGTTTTGCCGCCGCCGAACTTGACCTCCTCACCGTAGCCGCCGGCACGCAGCGTGTAATCGTCTTCCACCTCGGCCCACAGGTCGGTGTCGCCCAGCCGCACCCGGTCGCCGACGGTCGGGCCAAACATTTCCGCATAGGCGCGGCGCGAGATCGTGGCCATGGTGTCCTACGTTGCGTTGGTGTCCAACGGGCCCTGGGTCAGGCCCCGAAAACCCCACACCTGCCGTGCCCCACCCAGCGCGACCAACTCCACCGTGCGCTGCTGGCCAGGCTCGAAGCGCACCGCTGTGCCGCTGGGGATGTTGAGCCGCATGCCGTGCGCGGCTTGGCGGTCGAACTGCAGTGCGGCGTTGGTTTCGGCAAAGTGATAGTGCGAGCCGACCTGAATCGGCCGCTGCGCGGTGTTGCGCACCACCAGCGTGCAGGTGCGGCGTCCGGGGTTGAGCGTGAGCTCGCCGGCGGCCAACTGATATTCACCTGGGATCATGCGGGTTCTCCCGTGGCAAGAGGGTGAGGGCGGCACCGATGCGCCAGGGCTCGGATTACCACAACGCCGCCGCGCTGACCACGCCTACGGTGGCCACGGCCGCGCCCGCTGCCCGTGGTGCCCAGGCATGCCAGCGCTGCAGTGCGAGCCCCAGTGCGATACCGGCGATGTGCAGCAGCGCCGTGCTGACGACCATCCCGGCCAGGGCCGGCAGCCCGCTGAGCTCCTGCCCATGCGCGGCCCCATGAAACCACGCAAAACCAGCCACCAGCAGCGCCACCACCCCTTGCGGCAGGGCGATGTGGGCCGCGATCAACAGCCCCACCACCAGCAGCGAGGCGGCGATCATCGGCTCGACCAGCGGCACGGCAAGGCCAGCCTGAGCCGCCAGCGCGCCCAGGCTCAGCACGCTGGCAAACGCCAGCGGTGCCAGCCACCGTTGCCGTGCGCTCAACGCACTCCACAGCCCCACGGCGACCATCACCGCCAGATGATCGAGGCCCGTCAAGGGGTGCAGCAGACCGGCCAGCCAGCCATGGTGCGCGCCGGCGTCAGCGCCCGTGTGAGCCAGCCCGGGGGCATGCCAGGCTGCCAGCGCAAATGCTGCGGCCAGGCTGGCTCGCAGGCGCTCCCTGAACCAGGACAGAGGCAACATACGCAAAACTCCTTTCGTGTTGGAAGGCCGCGGGGGCGTGGTCACGAGATTGGCTGGTGCACTGTGACCAGCTTGGTGCCATCGGGGAAGGTGGCTTCCACCTGGATATCGTGGATCATCTCGGCCACGCCGTCCATCACATCGTCGCGGGTCAGCACGTGGCGGCCTTCGCTCATCAGTTGCGCGACGGTTTTGCCTTCGCGCGCGCCTTCGAGCACGTAGGCGCTGATCAGGGCCACGGCCTCGGGATAGTTCAGCTTCAGGCCGCGGGCACGGCGCCGTTCAGCCAGCAGCGCCGCCGTAAATATCAGCAGCTTGTCTTTTTCGCGCGGTGACAGGTCCATGCCAAGGTAAAAGCAAGCAGCGTGCCATTGCCGCGGCATGGCATGAAAGCTGCAAGCTGAGCCGGCATGTCCCTGGCTCGCCCCCACGTCGAACCGCGCCCGGCGCCCTCGACTCCGATCGCGCCGGTGCGCCGTGCCTACCACCGCTGGGTGGCCAGCGAAACACTGGAGGACTATGCGCTGCGCTACACGCCGCGGCGTTTTCGGCGCTGGTCGGCTGCACGGGTGGCCAACATGGCCTTTGGCGTGGCCTCGTTTTTGGTGCTGGAGGCCGTGGGCGCCACGCTGATGCTGCAGTTTGGTGCGGTCAACGCGCTGGCGGCCATCGTGGCCGCCGGCCTGATCATCGCCCTGGTGGGCTGGCCGATCAGCGTGGCCGCGGCGCGCTACGGGGTGGACATGGATTTGCTGACGCGCGCAGCGGGCTTTGGCTACATCGGCTCCACCGTCACCTCCCTGATCTATGCCACCTTCACGTTCATCTTTTTTGCGCTGGAAGCGGCGGTCATGGCCTACGCGCTGGAGCTGGCGCTGGGCCTGACTCCATCGTGGGGGTACTTGATCAGCGCCCTGGTGGTCATTCCTCTGGTCACCCACGGGGTGACGTGGATCGGGCGCTTTCAGCTGTGGACGCAGCCGCTGTGGCTGGTGCTGATGCTGCTGCCCTGGGGCGCGGTGCTGTGGCAGGACCCGCAAGCCCTGAGCCGATGGTTGCACCAGGCGGGTGCGACGGGGGATGCAACGGCGTGGTCGTGGCACCAGTTTGGTGCGGCGCTGACGGTCGCGCTGGCCCTGGTGACGCAAATGGGCGAGCAGGCCGACTACCTGCGCTTCATGCCGCCGCCGCAGCCGGGTCGCCGCTGGCGCTGGTGGGCTGCGGTGGCCATCGGCGGGCCTGGCTGGGTGGTGCCCGGGATGCTGAAGATGCTGGCCGGAGCCTGGCTGGCGCACCTGGCCTTGGAGCACGGTGTCGATGCGGCGCACGCCGTCGATCCCAACCAAATGTATCGCGTCGCGTATGAGCACCTGCTGGCGCCGGGCTGGGCCGTGGCCGCCACCGCGTTGTTCGTCGTGGTCTCGCAGCTGAAGATCAACGTCACCAACGCGTATGCCGGCTCGCTGGCCTGGAGCAACTTCTTCTCGCGCCTGACGCACCACCACCCAGGCCGTGTCGTGTGGGTTGTGTTCAACACCGCCCTGGCCTGGCTGCTGATGGAGATGAATGTGTTTCAGGCGCTGGGTGAAGTGCTGGGGCTGTACGCCCATGTGGCGCTGGCCTGGCTGGTAGCGGTGGTGGCCGACCTGGTGGTGCTCAAACCGCTGGGCTGGTCGCCCCGCGGCATCGAATTTCGCCGCGCCCATCTGGTGGATGTCAACCCGGTCGGGGTCGGCGCGATGCTGGGTGCCTCGCTGCTGGGCGTGGCAGCGCACCTGGGGATGCTGGGGACGCTGGCACAGGCGTTTTCGGCGCTGGTGGCGATGGCTGCTGCGTTCGTGCTGGTGCTGCTGTTGGGGGCTGCCACGCGTGGGCGCACCCATCTCGCGCGGGCGGCCGATGTGGCCGTGGCCCCGGCCGGTGCCGACGAAGGCGGCGCAGCGCTGGTGCTGCGCTGTGTGGTGTGCCAGGGTGAATACGAGGGGCCGGACATGGCACGCTGCCCGGCCTATGGCGGCTGGATCTGCTCGCTGTGCTGCACGCTGGATGCCCGCTGCGGCGATGCCTGCAAG
>JANWZF010000126.1 GCA_025054905.1 Tepidimonas sp. | reverse complement strand
GACCTGATGCACCGGCTGCTGGCGGTCACCGCCGATGCGGTGGCAGCCTACCTGACCGAGCAGATCCGCGCCGGCGCGCAGGCGGTGATGGTGTTTGACAGCTGGGGCGGTGTGCTGGCCGACGGCATGTTCCAGCGCTTCAGCCTCGACTACACCCGGCGCGTGCTGGCGCAACTGCCGCGCACGCATGACGGGGCGGTGATTCCGCGCATCGTGTTCACCAAGGGTGGGGGCCTGTGGCTGGGCGAGATGGCCACGCTGGACTGCGACGTGCTGGGGGTGGACTGGACGGTGCACCTGGGTCGCGCGCGTGCGCGGGTCGGGGGTCTGCCCGGCGGGCCAGGCAAGGCGTTGCAGGGCAACTTGGACCCGGCCGTGCTGCTCGCCAGCCCCGAGGCGGTGGCCGAGCAGGCTGTAGCCGTGCTGGAGGCCTTTGGCCCCCCGCACACCGACCCAACGCGGCGCGGACCGACGCACATCTTCAACCTCGGCCACGGCATCAGCCAGCACACGCCGCCGGAGCATGTGCAGGCGCTGGTCGAAACGGTGCATGCCCATTCACGCCGCATGCGCCAGCGCGGGGCTTGAGGTCCAGGCGGCGCACCATCACGGCGTGCTTATGCACAACGGTGCACCGTCCGAGGGCATGGCCAGGGGCCGGACGCTCTTTCGGTCGCCTCTCAGAGCGCAAACACAAGTTATTGATTCAAAATAGTTTTTTATTTGCCCAAGGTTTAGGCAACGTGACCCGAGCCTTGCGCCCCAAGTCTTTGCACGCGCGATCCGCAGCTTGACCACAAGGTTATCCACAGCCCCGCTGGACAACGCAAGCAAGCCACACCGTGACCGGTCTCGATCTCCCTGGTCCTGGCACCCCGGATACGCCGCCAGCCTCGTCCGTGGTTGGCGTGCTCGTGCCCACCCCGGCGCACAGCGCGCTGGGGGCCTGCCTGAGCTACCTCGGCCCGCGGCCGCTGCCCAGCGGGACGCTGGTGCGGGTGCCCCTGGGGCACCGAACGGTGCTGGGGGTGGTCTGGAACGCTGCGGTCGACCCCGGCCCCGCCGTGGGTCCCGCGCTGCGTCCGGTACAGGAAGTCTGGCACGCCTTGCCGCCACTGCCCCAGGATTGGTGCGCCCTGGTGGACTTTGCGGCCCGCTACTACCAGCGCAGCCTGGGCGAAGTGGCGCTGGCGGCGTTGCCGCCTGCCCTGCGCGCCCTGGATGCCAACCAGCTGCAGCGGCGCCTGCAGCGCCTGCCCCAGGCGTCCCCCGCGCAGCCGCCGGCCAGCGGCCCACCGCTGACCGACGATCAACGGCGTGCGCTCGACGCCCTGGCCACGGCCGGGCGCCCTGTGCTGCTGTTTGGCGCCACCGGCAGCGGCAAGACCGAGGTCTACCTGCAGGCCTGCGCGCGGGTCCTGCAGGACGACCCCGCAGCCCAAGCGCTGGTGCTGGTGCCGGAGATCAACCTGACGCCGCAGCTGGAGGAGCGCTTTCGCGCCCGCTTCGGCGAGGCGGTGGTGACGCTGCATTCGGGCCTGACGCCTGCGCAGCGGCTGCGCCACTGGCTGTTGGCGCACCTCGGGCAGGCGCGGGTGGTGCTGGGTACCCGCACCGCAGTGTGGGCCAGCCTGCCAAGGCTGCGCCTGATCGTGGTGGATGAGGAGCACGACCCGAGCTACAAGAGCCAGGAAGGCGCGCGCTATTCGGCCCGCGACCTGGCGGTGGTGCGGGCGCACCTGCTGTCCGCCCAGGGCTGCCGGGTGGTGCTGGGCTCGGCCACCCCATCGCTGGAAAGCTGGTATGCCGCCGAGCGGGGGCGCTACCTGCGCGTCGATCTGCCTGACCGCATGGGCGGTGCGGTGCGCCCGACCTTGCGGCTGCTGGATCTGCGCCAACACCCCCGCGACACGCTGCTGGCCCCCGCCCTGCTGCAGGCCATCCAGCACCGCGTCGCGCAGGGGGAACAGGCGCTGCTGTTGCTCAACCGGCGTGGCTACGCCCCCGTGGTGGCCTGCGGTGACTGCGGTTGGAAAAGCGGTTGCCCCCATTGCAGTGCCTACCTCGTCTACCACAAGGCGCAGCGCCTGTTGCGCTGCCATCACTGCGGCCACGCCCAAGCCGTGCCGCGCGCCTGCCCGGGCTGTGGCAACGTCGATCTGGCCCCACTGGGCCGCGGCACCGAACGGCTGCAAGAGCATCTGCACACCGTCCTGGCGAACTTGACACGCGCCGACGGCAACCCGGTGCGGATTGGGCGCCTGGATGCCGACACCGCGCGCACCCCGCAGGCGCTGCAGGAGCTGCTGGGCGCGGTGCACCGCGGTGACATCGACGTCCTGGTCGGCACGCAGATGGTGGCCAAGGGGCACGACTTTCGCCGCATCACGCTGGTGGCGGCGATCAACCCGGACGACGCGCTGTTTGCCGCTGACTGGCGTGCGCCGGAGCGGCTGTTTGCCCTGTTGTTGCAGGCCGCGGGGCGCGCTGGGCGTGACGCAGCCTTCGTCGCCGACCGCCGCAGCGCCGTGGAGCTGTGGGTCCAGACCACGGCGCCGCATCACCCGTTGTTTGCCGCGCTGGCACGGCATGATTACCCGGGCTTTGCCGCGCAACAGCTGGCCGAGCGGTGCAAGGCCAGCATGCCGCCGTTCGTGCACCAGGCGCTGCTGCGCGCCGAGGCGCGCCAGCTCGACACCGCGCTGGCCTGGTTGGCATGGGCCGCGCAGCAAACCCAGGATCTGCCCGGACGCGCCCAGGTCACGCTGTACGCCCCGGTGCCGATGACGATGGTGCGCGTGGCCGGGGTGGAACGCGCCCAGCTGCTGCTGGAGTCGGCTTCGCGACCCGCCTTGCAGGCGCTGCTGGCGGCCTGGCTGCCGCGGCTGCACGCGGGGCGCAGCCTGCCCCAGGCGCGCGGCTTGCTGCGCTGGGCGATCGATGTCGATCCGCTGGGCTACTGAACCGCGCAGCGGCGCTTCAGCCTGGACGCAACCACGCCACTGCGGCGGAAAAGGTCACGAACGCCAGCGCGGTGGAGACCAGGATGATGCGCGCGATCCGCCCGTTGTCGGCCCCCATACGCTCGGCCAACAGCGAGACGTTGCTGGCGCTGGGCAGGGCTGCGGCCACCACCAGCACGGTCAGCGTCGGGGCCGACAGCGGCGCGCCCAGCTGCGCCAGCGCCGCCCCCAGCAGCAACACCAGCAGCGGGTGCAGCAGCAGTTTGGCCAGCGCCAGCGGCACATAGTCGCGCCACG
>JANWZF010000091.1 GCA_025054905.1 Tepidimonas sp. | reverse complement strand
CGGCGTTTCGCTTCAACGACGCCGTGCTGCGCCACCTGGTGGTGCAGAAGAAAAAGGCCGAGACGGCGCCCTCGGCGATGATGAAGGCTGTCGAGCGCGAGGAAGCGCGCAAGGCGCAAGCCCAGCAGGAGGCTGCGGCCTGAAGCACGGTGGCTGCGGCCCAACCTTTGCCCAATCGACTGCAGCTGCAGGCGCGGCTGGCCGAGCGGACCCCGCTGCGTTACACGCCGGCAGGCATGGCGGCGCAGGACGTCGTGCTGGAGCATGAGTCCATGCAGGTCGAAGCAGGCGGCCAGCGTCTGGCAACGCTACGTTTGAAGGCGGTTGCCTTCGGCGTGCAAGCTGAGCAATTGGCCAAGTTGGCGCTAGGCAGCGAGTTGCTGTGCCAGGGTTTTCTTGTCTCGGCCCCGCGTGGCCGTCACGTTGTGTTTCATATCCAGGCATTTAGGTTGTATCAGGAATCCGATCATGGCTGTCTCTCAACGTAATGTTGGCAAGCGGGCCAGCAGCAATCCTCTCTTTAAGCGCAAAAAGTTCTGCCGCTTCACCGTCACAGGCGTCGAAGAGGTGGACTACAAAGACATCGAGACGCTGAAAGACTTCATCGCTGAAAACGGCAAGATCATTCCGGCGCGTCTGACCGGCACGCGCGCGATTTTTCAGCGTCAGGTGGCCACCGCCATCAAGCGTGCGCGCTTCCTGGCCCTGCTGCCGTACACCGACCAGCACCGCGTCTGAAGGAGCCCGCTGCCATGCAAGTCATTCTGCTTGAAAAAGTCGTCAACCTGGGCAACCTCGGCGATATCGTCAAGGTCAAGGACGGCTACGCTCGCAACTTCCTGATCCCTACCGGCCGTGCGCGCCGCGCCACGCAGGCGGCCATCGACGAGTTCAATGCCCGCCGCGCCGAACTGGAGAAGGCCGCGGCTGCCAAGCTGGCTGAAGCCAAGGCGTTGGCCGAACGCCTGGCTGGGCACACCGTGCGCATCACGCAGAAGGCCGGTGTGGACGGTCGTCTGTTTGGTTCGGTGACCAACCATGACATCGCCGCCGAGCTGGTCAAAGCCGGTTTTGCCGTGCACAAGTCGCAGGTGCGCATGCCCAACGGGGTGTTCAAAAACGTCGGCGACTACACCGTGCAGGTGGGTCTGCATACCGATGTCGTGGTCGACGTCAACGTCCAGGTGCTGGGCGAGACGGTTTGACCGGGCGTGCTGACCGAGGCTGGGATCGTCTGGGCGATCCCAGCCACTACGTGCCAGCTTGAGGCCGCCTGCGGGCGGCCTCGTCGTCTTCGAGACTGCCTGAATCGGTGCTTCGTGGACACCGGACGTTGCGGTGTCACCAGAGCTTCCACCACGGCCCGCTGTCGCGCTGCAGGCCGCGGGTCAGCAGCGGGCTGGCTGGGAAGTTGGCTTCCAGAACGCGCCGGGCATCGCGCGCCTGCTGATCCATCCCGAGGGCTTCATACGACTTGAACAGCAGGACCAGCGCCTCTTCGGCGGCGGGGGCGTTCGGGTAATCGCGGATGGCCAGCTGGGCTCGGTTGATGGCTGCCACGTAAGCGCCCCGGCGGAAATAGTAACGCGCGATGTGGACTTCGGACTGCGCCAGCGCGTTGACGATGTAAACCATGCGCTGGCGCGCATCCGGGGCGTAGCGCGAGTCGGGGAAGCGCTCCACAAGCTCCTTGAACGCCTCAAACGAATCCTTGGCCGCTTTTTGGTCCCGCTCCGAAAGATCCTGCTGCGAGATGAAGCCGAACAGCCCCAGGTTGTCGTTGAAATTGACCAGGCCCTTCAGGTAGAGCGCGTAGTCCAGCGCCGGACTGGCTGGATGCAGCCGCATGAAGCGGTCCAGCGTCGCCACCGCCTGGGCAGGCTCTCCGTTTTTGTAATGGGCATAGGCCTTTTCCAGCTGCGCCTGCTGGGCCAGCGGGGTGCCGGCGGCACGGCCTTCGAGCTTTTCGAAGTACTGGATGGCTTTGTCGTAGTTGCCAGCGGCGCGCTCGTCCATGGCCTCGGCGTAGAGCTTGTTGGGGCTCCAGCCAGTGGTGGGGTCCTTTTCTGGGCCGCTGGCACAGCCGGCCAGCAGGCCGGCCAGTGCGGTGGCCAGCAGGGTGCGCCGCACCGTGGCGGCGGATAATGTGCGAGGTTTCATCGGGTGGCGCCCCAGACGGCGCGCAGCCGCGCCAGCCAAAACGAGATGGAAAAAATTATAGAGGTGAGTCGCCCCGAGGCCGAGGGCGAGGACGACGGCGCCGAGCGACGGGTCCTGACGGTGGATGCGGCGGGTCACGGGCAGCGGCTGGATCGCTGGCTGGCCGCGCAATTGTCGGGCTTGTCGCGCAGCCATGTACAGCAGCTCATCGAGCAGGGCGCGGTGTGCCTGCAAGGATTGGCAGGGGTTAAGCCGGCGCGCAAGCTGCGCGTGGGCGAGTGCGTCGAGGTGGAGCTGCGTCCCACCGCCCAAGCCAGCGCCTACCTGCCGCAGCCGATGGTGCTACCGATCGTGTACGAGGACGAGCATCTGCTGGTGCTGGACAAGCCGGCGGGCCTGGTGGTGCACCCGGGGGCCGGCCACTGGAGCGCCACGCTGCTCAACGGCCTGCTGGCCCATCACAGGCGTGCGGCCGAGCTGCCGCGCGCCGGAATCGTGCACCGGCTCGACAAGGACACCAGCGGTCTGATGGTGGTGGCCAAGAGCGCGCTGGCGTATGAGGCTCTGGTGTCGGCCATCGCCGCGCGCACGGTGCGCCGCATCTACGTGGCGCTGGTGCACGGCTGCTGGGACGGTCCGCTGCAGCAGGTGGTGGCCGAGCCGATCGGCCGTGACCCCCGACAGCGCCTGCGCATGGCCGTGCATGCGGCTGCCAGCTCAGCGGCCAAGCCCGCACGCACCGATCTGCGCTGGCTGGCCGGCCATGGCCAGGCCAGTCTGGTGGGGTGCCGTTTGCACACCGGCCGCACCCACCAGATCCGGGTGCATCTGGCCTGGTTGGGGCACCCGCTGGTCGGCGATGGACTGTACGGCGGGCGGCCGCTGGCGGGGCTGCAGCGGCAGGCGCTGCATGCGGCCCGGCTGGGGTTTCGTCACCCCCTCAGTGGGGCTTGGCTGACGTTTGAAAGCCCTTTGCCCGCGGATCTGCAGCAGGCCCTCGCGGCGCTGGGGCTGCACTACAATCGCGCGCTTCTTTGGCCGGTCGACGAGCCCGGCGAAGTGGTGGAGTAGCGCATGGACCGAGACGAAGCGCAGCATGTGCTGGAAGCGGCGCTGCTGTGCGCCGGGCGGCCGCTGACGCTGGCCGAGCTGGTGGCGCTGTTCGACGGCGCGTTGGCCGCCAGCGACGTGCACGCCGCGCTGCAGGCGCTGCAGCGCGCCTGGGAAACGCGGGGGCTGGCCCTGGTGTGTGTGGCGGGGGGCTGGCGCTTTCAGACACGCGCGCAGGTGCACCCGTTTTTGCAGCGGCTGCACCCGGAAAAGCCGCCCCGCTACAGCCGTGCGGTGCTGGAAACGCTGGCCGTGATCGCGTACCGTCAGCCGGTGACGCGCGGCGACATCGAGGCCATCCGGGGCGTGACGGTTGGCACGTCCATCCTGCGCCAGCTCGAAGAGCGCGGCTGGATCGAAGTCGTCGGCCACCGCGAAACGGTGGGCCGCCCGGCGCTGTACGCCACCACGCGCCAGTTTCTGGACGATCTGGGGCTGGCGTCGCTGCAGGCGCTGCCCGCCATCGACGAGCCTGCCGATCCGACCCGGGAGTTGCCCGGGCTGGGTTCGGCTTCCGATGTGACCTCTGAAAGCACGCCATGAACGCTGCCCCTGCCCCTGCCTCGCCGCGCCCTGCTACGCGGCCCAAGCGCCGTGCGGCGGCCACGCCCGCATCGTCGGTCAAGTTGCACAAGGTGCTGGCCCAGCTCGGCCTGGGCTCTCGCGCCGACATGGAGCAGGCCATCGCCGCCGGGCGCGTCAGCGTCAATGGACAGCCTGCGCACGTGGGCCAGCGGGTGGCCCCGGGCGACGTCATCAAGGTGGATGGCAAGCCGGTGCGCTGGCGCGCCGAAGCCAGCCGCCTGCCGCGTGTGTTGGCTTACCACAAGCCTGTGGGTGAGGTGGTGACGCTGGACGATCCCCAGAACCGGCCGACCGTGTTTGCGCGCTTGCCACGGTTGCGCAGCGGCAAGTGGATGGCGGTGGGGCGACTGGATCTCAACACCGAGGGCCTGTTGCTGTTCACCGACAGCGGCGAGCTGGCCAACCGGCTGATGCACCCGCGCTTCGGGCTGCAGCGCGAGTACGCGGTGCGGGTGCTGGGGGCCCTGTCGGCCGAAGAGCGCCAGCGCCTGCTCGATGGGGTGACGCTGCAGGACGGCCCGGCGCGCGTGCTGGCGCTGGAAGAAGCCGGGGGCCAGGGAGCCAACCGCTGGTACCGCGTGACCCTGGCCGAAGGGCGCAACCGTGAGGTGCGCCGCCTGTTCGAGGCGGTGGGGCACGTGGTCAGTCGGCTGATCCGGGTGCGTTACGGCACCGTGCTGCTGCCGCGCGGCCTGCGCCGCGGGGCCTGGCAGGAACTCGAGTCGGCTGCGGTGATCGAGCTGATGGGGCAAGCCGGCATGGCGCCGCCGCAGCGCCCGCAGCCGCCACGGCGGCGCGGGGTGCCACGTGGAGCGGGCCCGCGGCCCAGCCGGCCGCAGCCGGCGCCCCCTGCAGCACGCCGTGGCAACGGCATCCGCGCCACGCGCAGCAGCTAAAATAGCCAATTTATCTGATCATCACATCCCAAATCAGCAACCATGGCCATCGAACGCACCCTTTCCATCATCAAACCCGACGCCGTTGCCAAGAATGTCATCGGCCAGATTTACAGCCGTTTTGAGGCGGCGGGCCTCAAGATCGTCGCAGCCAAGATGGTGCACCTGTCGCGCCGCGAGGCCGAGGCGTTCTACGCTGTGCACCGCGAGCGTCCGTTTTTCAAGGACCTGGTCGATTTCATGGTCTCGGGCCCGGTGATGGTGCAGGTGCTCGAGGGTGAAAACGCGATCGCCAAAAACCGCGAGTTGATGGGCGCCACCGACCCGAAGAAGGCGGCGCCAGGCACCATCCGTGCCGACTTCGCCGACAGCATCGACGCCAACGCGGTGCACGGCTCCGACGCCCCGGAGACCGCCGCGGCCGAAGTCGCGTTCTTCTTCCCCGGCATGGCGATTTACTCGCGCTGATCATGTCATGACGGCCAATTTGCTCGACTTCGACCTCGAGGGGTTGGCCGCTTTCTGCGAGCGGCTGGGCCACAAGCGTTTCCGCGCGGTGCAGCTGTTTCGCTGGATCCACCAGAAGGGGGTGGCGCGCTTTGAGGCCATGACCGACCTGGCGCGTGACCTGCGCGAGCGCCTGCCCGCCGTGGCCGAGGTGCGCCGTCTGCCGGTGCTGACCGAGCAGGCGTCGGCCGACGGCACCCTCAAGTGGCTGTTCGATGTCGGCGATGGCAATGCGGTGGAAGCCGTCTACATTCCCGAAGACGATCGGGGTACCCTGTGCGTCTCGAGCCAGGCGGGCTGCGCGGTGGGGTGCCGCTTCTGCTCCACTGGCCATCAGGGCTTCAGCCGCAACCTGACCACCGGCGAAATCATCGCCCAGCTCTGGCACGCCGAGCACGCGTTGCGCCAGCGCCTGGGCACGTCAGAGCGGGTCATCTCCAACGTGGTGCTGATGGGCATGGGCGAGCCGTTGCAAAACTACGCTGCCCTGGTGCCGGCACTGCGCATCATGCTGGATGACCACGGCTACGGCTTGTCGCGCCGGCGTGTGACCGTGTCCACCTCGGGCGTCGTGCCGATGATGGATCGGCTTGCCCAAGACTGCCCGGTGGCGCTGGCGGTCTCGCTGCACGCCCCCGATGACGCGCTGCGCAACGAGCTGGTGCCCCTCAATCGCAAGTATCCGCTGAGCGAGCTGTTGGACGCCTGCCTGCGCTATTTGCCCGCGGCGCCGCGCGACTTCATCACGTTCGAGTACTGCATGCTGGATGGGGTCAACGACACCCCGGCGCATGCCGAGCGCCTGATCGCGCTGCTGCAGGGACACCGCGGCCACGGCGTGGCGTGCAAGGTCAACCTGATCCCGTTCAATCCCTTTGCGCAATCCGGGTTGCGGCGCTCGCCGCGCGAGGCCGTCAAGGCGTTTGCCGATCG
>JANWZF010000063.1 GCA_025054905.1 Tepidimonas sp. | reverse complement strand
CAGGGCGTTCATGTAGGCGCTGGCGGCTTGCTGCGCGGGGCTATGCCGCAGGTCGCGCCAGAAGGTGCCCGGGTGGGGCGAGTTGAGGATGACCAGCCGCTGCATCCGCTGCGGCTGCAGGGCGGCCAGGTTCCAGGCCACCGCGCCTCCCCAGTCGTGCGCCACCAGGGCCCCGACGCGACCCGGCGTAGGGCTGTCGGCGGTGACCACGTCGATCAGTGCCGCGATGTCCTGCACCAGGTGGCGAACCCGGTACTGGTCTGCTGCGGCCGGGGCGCTGGAGCGTTCGTAGCCGCGCAGGTTGGGGGCGATGCAGCGCCAACCCCCCTGCGCGGGGTTGGCCAACCGCACCAGTGCTTCGTCCCAGACGAAAGCCGCCTCGGGAAAACCATGCAGGAACATCAGCACGGGCCGCCCGGGCTGGCCAGCGGCGCGCACGCTCAGCGTGATCCCATGCGGCAAGGCCAGTTCAAAGGTCTCGATCATCGGCACAGGCTCCAGATGGTCCCTGCCGCGCCAGGGCTTAGGCGGAAGTGTGTGGGGCCGCGGGGTGTGACCAGTCCCACAGCCGCTGGGCCACGTCGTCGACGCCCTGGCGCTTGAGGGCGGAAAAGAGCATCGCTTCCCCGCCGCGTGTCTGCAGTCGCGCAATCGACAGCGCCTTGGTCTGCTCTTGCCGCGACAGCTTGTCGGCCTTGGTCAGCAGCACCAGAAAGTCGAGCCCTTGCTCGACGCGCGGGCGGATGATCTCCAGCAGCGCCTCGTCCAGCTCGGTCAGTCCCAGCCGTGCGTCGCATAGCAGCACCACCGCGCGCAGGTTGGGCCGGGTGGCGAGGTAGTGGGCCATGACCTGCTGCCAACGCCGCTTGGCGGCTTGGGGGACGGCGGCGTAACCGTAGCCGGGCAGGTCGGCCAGCACCGCGTCGGTGGTTCCGTGCTTACCCAGCGCAAACAGCACGATGCTCTGGGTGCGCCCGGGCATTTTGGAGGCAAAGGCCAGTTGGCGCTGCTGCGCCAGCGTGTTGATGCAGGTGGATTTGCCGGCGTTGGAGCGACCGACGAAAGCGATTTCGGGCACGGCCAGCGCGGGCAGGTGTGGCAGCTGGGGGGCCTCGGTCAAAAAGCGGGCGGTGTGCAGCCAGGCGTGCACCTGGGCGATGGGGGGAGACGAGGGGCGATCTTGATCCATGACAAGCCGTGGCAGGGAACGGGGCATTGTAGAATCGGGCGCGTTTCGAAACCCCTGCGGGTCGGCTGCCGCGGCGTTGAGCCGTGCACCGGGGCCGGCCCGATGCTCCCCTCGTCGCGACCACGCCATGAAATCCAAAGCTTTGCTTATCGGTGCCGTCTTGGCCGTCACCTTCGCCAGCGCCGCTGTCGCGCAGCCGGCGCAGCCGGATCTCAAACGCGGCGCCGCACTGTACGGGCAGGTGTGCGTGGCGTGCCATGCCGCCGACGGCAACTCCACCACCGCGGCCAACCCCAAGCTGGCCCAGCAGCACCCCGAATACCTGATCAAGCAGTTGCAGGAGTACAAGTCCGGCAAGCGCGCCAACGCGGTGATGGTGGGCTTTGCCAGCCAGCTGTCCGACCAGGACATGCGTGACATTGCGTACTGGCTGGCCAGCCAGAAGGCCACCACCGGCGCGGCCACCGATGCCGAGAAGGTGCGGCTGGGTGAGCGCATCTACCGCGGCGGTTTGATGGATCGGCGCATTCCGGCGTGCGCCGGCTGCCATGGTCCGCGTGGCTCAGGCATTCCGGCCGAATACCCGCGCCTGAGCGGCCAGCACGCGGAATACACCGCCACGCAGCTCAAGCTGTTCCGAACCAACGAGCGCGCCAACAACAAGCCGATGCACGAAATCGCGCGTTACCTGACGGACGTGGAGATCGCGGCCCTGGCCGACTACATCGCGGGCTTGC
The DNA here is from genome assembly GCA_025054905.1 of Tepidimonas sp. GTDB lineage: Bacteria > Pseudomonadota > Gammaproteobacteria > Burkholderiales > Burkholderiaceae_C > Tepidimonas. The sequence continues at coordinate 5,202 of JANWZF010000063.1, read as the reverse complement.
GCTGACCGGCTGGCGTGGCCGTCGGCCGCACAGGGAAATATCAGTATCCGTTAATATGAGGGCCGCCACGGGTGGCCCCGGGCAGGGAACCTTGCCGCCCGCCGCCCCTCTGAATGCAGGCAGGTCCGTGGTGGGCCTGCCTTTTTTGTCGACTCTCGCATGAGTGCTTCCACCGCCGGCATCGAATTGCCCCGTGTCCATCGCCGCCTGGCCGCGGCGGTGGAGCTGCTGTCGTCGATGCGCTTTGCGATCGCGCTGCTGTCGGTGATCTGCATCGCCTCGGTGGTGGGCACGGTGCTCAAGCAGCACGAGCCCGTCAACAACTACGTCAACCAGTTCGGCCCGTTCTGGTACGAGGTGTTTGCCGCGCTGGATCTGTATTCGGTTTACAGCGCGTGGTGGTTTTTGCTGATCCTGGCGTTTCTGGTGGTCAGCACGACCCTGTGCATCGTGCGCAACACGCCCAAGATCCTCGCGGATCTGCGCCAGTTCAAGGAGCACGTGCGCGAGCAGAGCCTGCAGGCCTTTCACCACAAGGCCCAGGCCGAGTTGACCGAAGCCCCGCGCGCGGCGGCCGAGCGCATCGGTCAGGCCCTGCTGCGCCGGGGCTGGAAAGTGCGCCTGCAGGAGCGCCATACCGCCGATGGTCCCGGCTGGATGGTGGCGGCCAAGGCCGGCGCGGCCAACAAGCTGGGGTATCTGGCGGCCCACGCGGCGATTGTGATCATCTGCATCGGCGGCCTGCTGGATGGCGATCTGATCGTGCGCATGCAGCTGTGGTTCGGGGGCAAAGAGCCGTTTCGTGGCGGCGGTCTGATGGCCGAGGTGCCCGACAAGCATCGGCTCAGCGACGCGAATCCGACGTTTCGCGGCAACCTGCTGGTCACCGAAGGCACGCGCGCGGGCATCGCGGTGCTGCAGCAACCCGAGGGGGTGGTGTTGCAGGAGCTGCCGTTTGAGGTCGAGCTGAAAAAATTTATCGTTGAGTACTACGACACCGGCATGCCGCGGCTGTTTGCCAGCGACATCGTCATCCACGACCGCTACACCGGGCAGGCGCGTCCGGCACGGGTCGAGGTCAATCACCCGGTCGAGCATCGCGGCATCGCGATCTATCAGTCGAGCTTCGACGACGGGGGCTCGCTCGTCAAGCTGCGCGCGCTGCCGATGGGGGCGGCGGTGCGGCCGTTTGAGGTGCAGGGGCGCATCGGCGAGGCCACCACGCTGACCAATGGCGAGCAGCGGCTGCGGCTGGAATTCACCGGTCTGCGGGTGATCAACGTCGAAAACCTGTCCGCCGCCGGCAGCCGCGGCAGTGGGGCCGATGTGCGCCAGGTCGATCTGCGCCAGGCCATCGAAGCCCGCCTGGGCGCGGGCAACAAGACGGTGCAGACGCGCGAGCTGCGCAACGTCGGCCCCAGCGTCACCTACAAGCTGCGCGACGAGGCGGGGCAGGCGCGTGAATTTCACAACTACATGCTGCCGATCGAGCTGGAGGGGCAGCGTGTCTACCTGCTGGGGGTGCGTGAGTCGCCGCAGGAACCGTTTCGCTACCTGCGCGCGCCTGTTGACGAAAACGATGGGCTGGATGGCTTTGTGCGTCTGCGCGCCGCGCTGGCCGACCCCGGGCTGCGCGCCTTGGCCGCGCAGCGCTATGCGGCGCAGGCCAGTGCCGAGCAGCCCGAGGCGGTGCGCACGGCGCTGCTGGGCTCGGCCCGGCGTGCGATCGACCTGTTTGCCGGCGACGACCCCGAGCTCGAGCGCCTGCCGCGCGGTGACGCTCCGCGTCTGGGGGGGCTGCTGGCGCTGTCGGCGTTCATCGAAGCCCACATTCCCGACGCGGAGCGCGAGCGTTTCAGCGACGTGCTGCTGCGCATCTTGAACGGCACGCTGTTCGAGCTGTACCAGCTCAGCCGCGCGCAGGCGGGGCTGGCGCCGGCGGCACGCGATGAGGCCACGGCAGCCTTCATGACCCAGGCGGTTCTGGCGCTTTCGGATGCGTTTTTCTACCCGGCCCCGCTGGTGCTGCAATTGAGCGACTATGAGCAGGTGCAGGCCAGCGTGTTCCAGGTGGCACGTGCCCCTGGCAAGACCATCGTCTATGCGGGGTGCGTGTTGCTGATCATCGGCGTTTTTGCCATGCTTTATGTGCGCGAGCGGCGGCTGTGGGTGTGGCTGGCGCCGGCACCCGGCGGTGCGCGCGCGCTGATGGCGTTGTCCAGCAACCGCAAGCTGCTGGACAATGACCGTGAATTCGAAACCTTAAGCAGGTTGCTGCAACCTGCCTTGGCCCAGGAGACGGCACGATGAACACGGCCACGCAGACCATCGATCTGAAGTTGACGGACGCGCAGAGCTCCGGCTGGCGCGGCTGGTTGGCGCGCCGCACGCGCTGGGACTGGCTGTATGCGCTGCTGGTGCTGGTGGGGGCAGCGGTGGCGCTGGGACAGTGGGGCCACGCGATGGATGGCTACGAAAAAGCCATTCTGGTTGGGACCGTGCCCGGCCTGGTGGCGCTGGCCTGGTTCTGGCGCCCGGTGCAGGGCTTGACGGTGGTGGTGGCCGCGTTGTCGCTGCTGGCCATCGGCCTGTACCAGGTTGACGGCCGGGCCGATCTGGCGCGCGCCGAACAGGTCTTTCTGCTGAAGTACTTTTTGTCCAGCCAGTCAGCCATCCTATGGATGAGCGTGCTGTTTTTCATGAGCACCGCCTTTTACTGGATCGGTCTGCTGGCCCCACGCGGTGGCGATACCGCCGAGCGACTGGGATCGCGCCTGGCCTGGGTGGCAGTGACGCTGGCGCTGGTGGGCACGATGGTGCGCTGGTACGAGAGCCACCAGATCGGTCCGGGCATCGGGCATATTCCGGTCAGCAATCTGTATGAAGTGTTCGTGCTGTTTGCGTGGCTGACGGCGGCGTATTACCTGTACTACGAGGATCGCTATCAGACGCGGCGCATGGGCGCCTTTGCGATGCTGATCGTCAGCGCGGCGGTGGGCTTTTTGCTGTGGTACACGGTGGTGCGTGAAGCGCACCAGATCCAGCCCCTGGTGCCGGCGCTGCAGAGCTGGTGGATGAAGCTGCACGTGCCGGCCAACTTCATCGGCTACGGCACGTTTGCCATTGCGGCGATGCTGGCCTTTGCGTACCTGATCAAGCAAAGTGCGACCGAGACGCGCTGGTGGAAGCTGACTCCCTTGTGGCTGTTGGGCATCGTGTTGTGCTTTGAGCCGCTCGTGTTTCGCCGCGGCAGCACCGAGCAGGGGGCCAGCTACTGGTTCGTCTATTTCGGCGTATCGGCGCTGATGGTCGGTGGCATCCTGCTGGCGCGGCGGCGCATCGCCGAGCGGCTGCCGAGCTTGCAGGTGCTCGACGATGTGATGTACAAGGCCATTGCGGTGGGTTTTGCCTTTTTCACCATCGCCACCGTGCTGGGGGCGCTGTGGGCCGCCGAGGCCTGGGGCGGCTACTGGAGCTGGGATCCGAAAGAGACCTGGGCGCTGATCGTTTGGCTCAACTACGCGGCCTGGCTGCACATGCGTCTCATCAAGGGGTTGCGCGGCACGGTGGCAGCCTGGTGGGCGCTGGTGGGCCTGGGGATCACGACCTTTGCGTTCCTCGGGGTCAACATGTTCCTCAGCGGCCTGCACAGCTACGGGGCGCTCTGAATCGGCTCCGTTGGACGCGTGCCGATGCGCTCCCCCCGGCCCAGCGAGATCACACCGCCGGCGGTCTGGCGGGCTCGGCGGCGTTGGCTGGGGCAGGTCGTCGGCGGCGTCCTGGCAGGCACGGTCGCCAAAGCAGGGGCCCAGGTCGCCGCGCCAGCGTCGGGGGTGTGGGCGGGGCCCGGGCGCCAGCCTGCCTTGCCGGCTCGGCCTGCCACGCTGCCTGCAGCGCGCACCTCCGAGCCGGTAACGCCATACGAGCTCGTCACGGGCTACAACAACTTCTACGAATTCAGCACCGACAAGGAAGAGCCGGCACGGCTGGCGGCGCGCATGCCGCTGCGGCCTTGGACGGTGCGCATCGACGGGCTGGTGGCGCGGCCCCAAACGTTGGATCTGGAAGACCTGCTGCGGCTGGCGCCGTTGGAAGAACGCATCTACCGCCTGCGCTGTGTCGAGGGCTGGTCGATGGTCATCCCGTGGCTCGGCTACCCGCTGGCGGTGCTGATCGAGCGTGCGCAGCCGCTGGGCAGCGCACGCTTCGTCGAATTCCACAGCCTGGCCGATCACGCCACGATGCCGGGCTTGCGCTCCAATGTGCTGCTGTGGCCGTACGTCGAGGGGCTACGGCTGGATGAGGCGCGCCATCCGCTGACGTTGCTGGCCTTTGGCCTGTACGGCGAGCGGCTGCCACCGCAAAACGGTGCGCCGCTGCGGGTGGTGGTGCCGTGGAAATACGGCTTCAAGAGCGCCAAGTCGATCGTGCGCATCCGTTTGGTCGAGCATCAGCCCGCCACCGCGTGGAACGTGGCCGCGCCGCACGAATATGGCTTTTACGCCAACGTCAACCCCGATGTGCCGCACCCGCGCTGGAGCCAGGCCACCGAGCGTCGGCTGGGGCAGGGCGGGGTGTGGGCCGCGCGCCTGAAGACGTTGCCGTTCAACGGCTATGCCGAGCAGGTCGCAGGGCTCTACGCCGGCATGGATCTGCGGCGCTGGTTTTGACGTGGACCGCTGGCTGCAGGCCATCCGGCCGTGGGTGATGGCGGGACTGGCGGTGCCCGCGTTGACCCTGTGGGCGCTGGCGCTGGCCGACCGGCTGGGGGCCAACCCCGCTGAGGCCCTGATTCGTGGCTTGGGCTTGTGGGCGCTGCGTCTGCTGTGGTTGACCCTGCTGGTGACCCCGCTGCGCCACTGGACCGGTTGGGCTGCGCTGGCGACCTGGCGGCGCCCTCTGGGGTTGTGGGCCTTTGCTTATGCGCTGTTGCACCTCGCAGCTTACGCGTGGTTGGATCAAGGCCTGAGCCTGGTTGCCGTGTGGCGCGATGCGGCGCAGCGGCCGTTCATCTTGGTGGGGCTGCTGACGCTGTTGCTGTTGTTGCCGCTGGCACTGACCTCCTCCCAGGCCGCCGTGCGCCGGCTCGGCTGGCGACGCTGGAAGCGCCTGCACCGCCTGGTGTATCTGGCTGCAGCGCTGGCGCTGCTGCACTGGGCCTGGATGCGCAGCGGCAAGCGGCTGTACGGTGAGGTTGCGGTC
>JANWZF010000059.1 GCA_025054905.1 Tepidimonas sp. | reverse complement strand
TCCCAGTACAGCGCGTTGAACGGACAGGCCTGCGGGCCGATGCGCTGGCGCGGATCGTAGCGGCAATGGTGGCAGTGGTCGCCCATGCGCTTGAGGTAGGCGGCGCTGGCCGCGTAGGGCTTGGTGGCCATCAGGCCACCGTCGGCCCATTGGCTCATGCCCAGGGTGTTGGGGGCTTCCACCCACTCGAAGGCGTCGATGTAGACGCCCAGGTACCAGCGGTGCACCTGCGCGGGGTCGCAGCCGGCCAGCAGGGCAAAGTTGCCGGTGACCATCAGGCGTTGGATGTGGTGGGCGTAGGCGTGCTGCAGCGTCTGCCCGATCGCGGCGCGCAGGCAGGCCATGTCGGTCTGGCCATCCCAGTACCAGCGTGGCAGCGCGCGGGTGTGCCCCAGTGCATTGCGCGTCGTGTAGCCGGGCATGTGGGTCCAGTAGACGCCGCGGACGTATTCGCGCCAGCCGAGGATTTGGCGGATGAAGCCCTCGACGCTGGCCAGCGGTGCTGCGCCCGCGTGGTAGGCCGCTTCGGCGCGCCGGACCACTTCCAGCGGATGCAGCAGCTTGACGTTGAGCGCCCAGGAGAGTTGGGAGTGAAACAGACGCGGGTGACCCTGCGCCAAGGCGTCCTGATAGGGGCCGAAGTGAGGCAGGCTGTGCTCGATGAAGGCATCCAGCTGCGTCAGCGCCTGGGCGCGGGTCAGAGGCCAGGGCAGGGCGTCGGCCTGGGGATGGCCGACCGTGACCACACCGTGCGTTTGCAGCAGCTGCCACAGCGCGCGTACATCGTGTCGCGGGCGTGGATCCGCTGGCTCGGGGGGCTGGCCACGCCAGGGGCTGCGGTTGTCGGCGTCAAAGTTCCAGCGTCCCCCTAGCGGCCGATCACCATCCATCAGCACGCGGTATTGGCGCCGCACGTGACGGTAGAGGTGCTCCATGACCCAGCGCCGCTGCCTGCCGAGAAGCTGGGCGACGCCGTCGCGCGGCAGCAGAAAGTGCCCGCTGTCCACGATCCGCACCGGCACGCCAGCCTGGGCGGCCCAGCGGCGCAGCTCGTCGTCCAGGCGCCATTCGTCGGGCTGCTGCAGCTCGACCGCTTCGGCGCCATGCGCCTGCAGCAGCGCCTGCAGGTTGGCGGGGATGCTTTGGCGGTTGTGCGGATGGTCCAGTGGCAGGTAGCGCACGCGGTGGCCACGCGCGCGCAGCTGCGCCGCCAGCGCCCGCATGGCGGCAAAGATGGCCAGCACCTTTTGCGCGTGGTGGTCAACGACATCGGTTTCGCTGCGCACCTCCATCAGGACGTACAGCACATCGGGACGCACCTCGCGCAACCATGGGTGCAGTGGGTTGAGCTGGTCGCCCAACAGCAGGCGCAGCACGCGCGTCGGAGTACGCGGGGGCGGAGTTGGCTCGCAGGGGTTCATGGTATCGGGCGAACCGTGCGCTCAGTCAGGCGCGGCAGGGCGTTGGCGGCGGCAGCGCTCGGAGCAGTAGCGCACCTGCTCCCAGACCCGTGCCCATTTGCGCCGCCAGGCAAACGGCCGGCCGCAGACGGGGCAGATCTTGCAGGGTAGGTGAGGTTTGCGGTGCATCGGTGGCGGTCGGCTTACCAGTCGAAGCTCAGTTGCCGCGGGCCTGGGCGTGACGCGGCCGGGCGACGGTGAGCGGTTGTCTCCAGCCCGGTGTTGGGGTCGCGTTGGCGGGCACCGGGCATGCCGCGGCGCGAGCCGTGGCGCTGCGCCACCACCCGCGCCTCGGCCTGCATGCCGGGTTGACGCCGCCAGGCGTGCAGGCGGGCCTTGGCTTGCTGCAGGGCCGCCTGCAGCTCCACTGGCGGCGCGGGCCAGTCCCGTCCGACGATCACGCCGCAGGATCGCTGCACACTGGGGGGCATGCGCCACGGCTCCAACAGCCAGCTATCAGGCACTTGCCGCAGCATCGGGCACCAGGTCCGCACGAATCGGCCCTGGGGGTCGTGATCCATGGCCTGCTTGACGGGGTTGTAAACACGGGTGGCGTTGATGCCGGTGGTGCCTGACTGCATTTGCATTTGCGGCCAGTGGATGCCGGGCTCATAGTCCAGAAACAGCTGCGCCAGCCACAGACCCACCTCGCGCCAGTGCAGCCACAGCGGGTAGGCAGCCACCGACACCAGCATCGCCCGCATGCGAAAGTTCAGCCAGCCGGTCTGGCGCAGCATCGCCACGCAGGCATCGACCAGCGGCCAGCCGGTGCGCCCATCGCGCAGGGCGGCAAAACGCTGTTCGTCCCACTCGGGTTCGCGCAGGCCATCGTAGCCGCGGTGCAGGTTGCGCCACTGCAGCTGCGGTTCACTTTCCAGTTTCTGGATGAAGTGGCAGTGCCAGTACAGCCGGCTCATAAAAGCGCTCAGCCCGCTGCGCAGCGGACGCGCTTGGTCTGCGGGCAGATGCGACAGCTCCTGCAGCCGTCGTTCAGTGGCTTGCACGACCTCGCGCAGGCTGAGCACCCCGTAGGCCAGGTACGGCGACAAGCGCGAGCAGGCACTGGGGGCGGTCAGCGGCGAGGAAAGGCCACCGCGATAATGGGCCGCGCGCTGGTGCAAAAAGCTGTCCAAGGTGGCCAGGGCGGCCTGCCGGCCACCGCGCTGGCGCTCAGGGGGATCGATCTGCGTGAGCCCAAGTGCGCTGGCATCGGGCCACGGCCCTGGATGCAGATTGCCATCGTCGCGACACCACCACGCCACCGGATCGAGGCCCGGCGCGGCACGCAGCGGCCAGGGGGCGAAGCACAGCCCTGGCGGTGGCCAGGGGGCTTGTGGCGCGCGCATCCGCTGTTGGCGCGCTGCCAGCCACTGGTCGCGGTCGCGCAGGCCGCGCACGACACCAAACTGCGGTTGCTCGTGCAGGGGGATGCCGTGCAGGCGTGCCCAGCGCCGCACCGCGCGGTCGCGTGCATCGGTCCAGTCGTTGCCGGTTTCTTCGTGGGCGTGCAGGCCGGCCAGGCCGACGCTGCGGTGCAGCGCCTGCAGCGCAGCCAGCGTCTCGCCCACGATCAGGTGCACCCCGGCGTGCGGCAGGCCGCTGTGCTGCAACTGCTGTTGCAGCTCGGCCAGACTTTCGCGCATGAAGGCCCAGTGCTGGGTGGCCATGTCGGGTTGTTGCCACAGGCCGGGCTCGACGATGTGCACCAGCAACACCGGCCCGCAGCGCGCGGCGGCAGCCAGCGGCGCGTGGTCGTGGACGCGCAGATCGCGCTTGAGCCAGACGAGTTGCACGCCCTGCATCGGCATGGCCCTCCCTATCCCCGGGACGCATCGGGGCCGGCCACGCGGCGTGCCAGCCAGCGCATCAGTGCACCCAGCAGCGGCAGCTGGGCGTACAGTTCCTCGGCCGCATCCCAATAATCGCGGTGCAGGCGGATGCGGCCTTGGTCGTCGAATTGCCAGTGAGTCGCGCCACGGATCTGGCGCGGCCTGCGCTGGCCCCGCCAGCGAAAGTGCAGCGTCCAGGTGACAAAGCCCTGCGCCGCATCGCCCATCCGGTCGTGGACGACGAAGCGCGGCTCATCCAGCTGCGCGAACATGCGCGCAAAGATGGCCGTGATGGCCGCCGTGCCCTGGCACTCGTGGAAGGGGTCCTTGAACCAGGCTGCAGGAGCGTACAGCGTCTGCAGCTCGGACAAGCTCGCGGGGCTCAGGCGTTCAAAGACGGCCACGGCGCGCTCGATTGGGGTCATGGGTCCCGGGCTCCTTGGCATCAGCCGCCGGTCAGGCGGCGCACCAGCGCAAAGTACATGGGGTAGGGCAGACAGCGCAGCAGCCGCAGCAGCAGCGTGAAGCGCTTCGGGAAGTGGATATCGAACGCTCCGCGTGCCCAGCCGCGCAGAATGTGGTGTGCGGCCTGCTGGGGACTGATCAGCGCCGGCATGCGGAAGGTGTTGCGCGCCGTCAGGGGTGTGGCGACGAAGCCCGGGTTGATCACGCTGACCCCGATGCCGTGCGGCCGCAACTCCAGGTGCAGGATTTCAGCCAAATGCAACAGGGCCGCTTTGGTGGGGCCGTAAGCCAGCGCCTGAGGCAGGCCCCGCCAGCCCGCCACGCTGGCGATCAGGCTCAAATGCCCGCTGCGCTGGGTCAGCAGGCGCGGCACCACGGCGGCCACCACGTGCAGCGCGCCCTCGACGTTGATCTGTTGGTGGCGCAGCAGCTCGTCCAGGTCCAGCGCCGTGGCACGCTGCGGCTGGTAATGCGCAGCGGCGTGCAGCACCAGATCCAGCGGGCCGTCGGCCCACAGCCGCGCGGCGGCCTGCTCGACGTCGGCGCGCTGGGTGACGTCCAGGGGTAGCGCGCTGCGGCGCGGTGCCAGGGCCGCCCACTCGGCCAACCGGGTGGCCTGCCGCGCCGAGACGATGACCTGCGCACCGCGCGCGTGCAGCGCTTCGGCCACCGCCAGACCAATGCCGCTGGAGGCCCCGACGATCCAGGTGCGGCGGCCGTGCCAGTCCGTCAAACGGGGGTTGGCGCTCATGGTTGCAGACGGGTGAACGACAGCGTGACTTCGCCGAGCCGGATGCCCCATTTGCTCATCGTCGCGCGGTTGAGCATCGTGCGCTCGTCGATCAGAAACATCCAGTCGTCCAACTGCACCTCCCACACCCGGCCATCCACCGGCAGTTGCAGCGTGTAGCGCCAGTTCAGGGCGTTGCCAGCGGCCTGGCCCGTGGCCACGCCCACCACGTCGTCGGCGCGGCCTTCGTAGCGCCCGCCGCCCAGGTCCGTCAGGCGCCAGATGCGCCGTTGCTGGGTGCCGTCGCTGTAGGTGAAGCGTTCATCCAGCACCCCCTGCGTGCCCTGCCAGGAGGCGTGCATCTCCACCACAAAGCGCTGCCGCACCCGGCCCAAGCGGTCCTGAAACATGCCATGGGCGAGTAGGCGGCCGTTGAAGTAGGTTTGCAGGTCCAGCACCGGCCGCTCGCCGGCGTAGCGTTGCGGGGTTGGGGCGGCGCAGCCGCCCAGGGCGGCAGCCAGCAGGCAGGCGGCGGACCACCGTTGCGGCAGCTGGGGGCGGGCAGCCCGCAGCAGGTTGGCCATCGCCGAGGCAATCGGGGCAGGTTGCATCATGGCAGCGGTCCACTCGAGTGGGGGGTGACGGTCTGGGCGTGGTGCGGCCGGGCCAGCTCCAAGGCCAGCAGCAGCCCTGCGGCGAGCACCTTCAGCACGCACGGCAGCACGGCGTAGACGGTGGTCAGAGCCTGCAGCCCCTGCGCGCTGGGCTGCCCTGGCTGGTAGCCCAGTGCCTGCAGCAGTGGCAGAGCCAGTCCGGCAGCCAGGGCCAGCGTGCCCTTGGCCAGCAGATTCCACCAACCAAAATACAGGCCCTCGCGCTGGCCGCGGTGGCCGCAGCGGGCCACCACGTTGGCCAACAGAGCGGGCGGCAGCGCCAGATCAGCCCCCAGCGCCAGGCCCGACAGGGCGCAGATCAACGCAAAGGGCAGCACGTCGCCTGCCTGCAGCGTGGCGGTCCAGGCAAAGGAGGCCACCGCCACGACCATGCCCAGGGCCCAGGTGCGCGCCAAACCCAGCCGTGCCACCAAGCGCAGCCACCACGGCAGCCCGGCTGCGGCGGCCAGGAAGTAGATTGCCAGCAGCGCGCCCTGCCAGGCGTGCGCCTGCAGCCGGTCGGCGATGAAGAACAGCACCAGGGTGGCCGGGATGGCGCTGGCCAGGGCGCTGAGCGTGTAAACCAGCGCCAAACGGCGAAAGGCCGCCTGGCGCCAAGGCAGCAGCCAGGACTCGGCCCACCCCGAGGAGGGGGTGGCGGGCAAGGTGGCCATCGGGGGGCGTGGGGCCTGGCGCCAGGCCAGCAACCCGACCACCAGCGCCAGTCCCAGCAACATCAGCGTCCAGGGCCAGCCCAGCAGCGGCGGCAGCAGGGCGGCCAGCAACACGCCCCCCAGCGCACAGCCCTCACGCCAGCCGGCCACTTGCGCCTGCAGCCCGGCGTCTCCTCCCAGGCGGGTGCCCCAGCTTTGATGCGCCAGAGTCAGCGCGCTGTAGGCGAGCGACGTCAGCGCCAGCCCCACCAGCGCCCAGGCCGCCAGCACCCATGGGGCGCCATCCGGCGGCAGCAGCAGGGCGCTCATCGCCAGCAGCAGCCCCACCGCGAGCCCGGCCGCGCCACGCCAGACGGCCTGGGCCCCACCCCGGGCAAACACCCGATCCCACCACCGGCCGAGCCACGGATCGGTCGCGGCATCGAACAGACGCGCCAGCAGCAACAGTCCCCCCAGCAAGGCCAGTGGCACGCCGTGCTGGGCGTACAGCGGCGGCAGGTGGACATACAGCGGCAGCGCGGCAAAGGCCAACGGCAGGGCGATGAGGCCGTAGCGCAGGCCGTCGGTGCGGGACAGGGACGAGCCACTCATCGCGTCAGTGCTGGGTCGGCCTGGCCCAGCAGCGCAGCCCGCAGCGCCGGGGCCGAAGTGCTGGGGGCCAGCCAGATGCCAAAAAACCGTGCGGCAAACAGGGGGTCGTCCACGGCTCCCAGCGGCTGCGGCGTGCTGCCGACGCGCAAGGCGGCAAACTGCGCTCCGTGGCCGGGATCCCAGCGCCCGCCCAGGCGGTCGCCGGCTGCTACGTCCGGAAAGAGGCGCTGCATGGTGCTGAGCCAGCGCGCTTCGGTCTCCGGGGGCAGCGGGCCGGCGCGGCGCATTTCCAGGACGGAGCGCTCAGCGATGTCGGCACCGCGCAGGGCACGCGCGTAATGCAGCACCAGCACCACCGGCTCGCGTCCGAGCTGCTGCGCGCGCCAGCCGGGCCGGGCCCACAGCGTGGCGTGATAAATCAGCATCCCCCAGGCGCGCAACGCGCCGGCTCCCACCAGGGCTGATCCCGGCAGCAACTCGTGCGCCAGGATGGCGTCAGCGGACTCGGTTGCGCCAGCAGAGCGGATCGTTCCCGGCGCGCCGGCGGCAGCGGCCAGCCCCGTGGCCAGCAGTGCGCGCCGCTTACGGTCGGGCCAGGGTGACTTGCACCACATCCAGATCACCGGCATCGAAGCCGGCCTCACAGTAGGCGAGGTAGAACGTCCACAGGCGCACGAAGCGCTCGTCAAAACCCTGCGCCAGCACCGCGTCGCGCTGCGCCAGAAAGGCACGACGCCAGCGGCGCAAGGTTTCGGCGTAGTCCGGGCCGAACGCGAATTCATCCACGATCTGCAACTGGGCACGGCGGGCCTGGCGGGCCATCTCACCGCGGCTGAGCAGACAACCACCCGGAAAGACGTATTGCTGGATGAAATCCGTGCCCTGCAGATAGCGCTCGAACAGCTCGTCACGAATCACGATCGCTTGCACGCACGCCCGCCCGCCAGGGGTCAGCAGCCGCCGCAGCGCACCGAAATACGCCGGCCAGTAGGCCTGGCCCACGGCCTCGATCATTTCGATTGAGACGATCGCATCGAAAGGCCCGTCGGCAATGTCACGGTAGTCCTGCAGCCGCAGCTCGACCTGCTCGCTGAGTCCGGTGTGCGCGATGCGGCGCATGCCGTGCGTGAGCTGCTCGGTCGACAGCGTCACCCCGGTGACGCGCGCGCCGAACTCGCGCGCCGCCAGCTCGGCCAACGCCCCCCAACCGCAGCCGATTTCGAGCAGGCGTTGGCCCGCACGCACGCCTGTCTGCTGCAGGGCGCGGCGCATCTTGGCGCGCTGCGCCTGCTCCAGCGACTGCCCCCAGTCGCCGCCGAACCAGGCCGACGAGTAGGTCATCGACTCGTCCAGCCACAAACGGTAAAAGCCGTTGCCAAGGTCGTAGTGGGCGTGGATGTTGCGCCGGCTGCCACGGCGGCTGTTACGCCGCAGCCGGTGGCGCAGCCGGTACAGCGCCCGCCCAAGCCAGTGGCCGTGCACGACCGCGTCGAGCTCGCGCCGGTTGGCCAGCATCAGCCGCAGCAGCGCGGCCACGTCCGGGCTGCTCCATTGCCCCTCCAGGTAGCTTTCGGCAAAGCCGATGTCGCCCGAGCGCAGCACGGCGCCGGCCACCCGCCAGTCGGCCAGTTCCAGCCGCGCGTGCAG
>JANWZF010000039.1 GCA_025054905.1 Tepidimonas sp. | reverse complement strand
TAGGCCAGCCAGAAGGTGCGGCCAGGGCCTGGTACCGCAGTCCCCCATTGTGGCCGATTGGGCGGCATGGGGTTGGTCATCGTCGTGCCCTGACCCACATAAGCACCCCCTGTGGGCCAATAGTAGAGACGGTCAAGCAGGTTGTCGATGCCCAGCTCCAGCTTGCCAGAGCCCAAGCGGACTGCGGTGCGCACGTTTAACAATCCGTAGCCCGGTGTGCGTACCTCATTGCGCACTTGGGATATTTGGGTCTTGGCCTGCACGGCCACCAGTTCGATGGCGCTATCCCACGTGCCAGCACGATGCGTCAGGCTGATGCGGGCATGGGGCGGCATGATCTGATAAAGCCCGTCGCCTGTGCTGCGATTGCGGCCTTTGAGATAACTCAACTGCCCACGGATGCCCCATTGACCGTATTCGTTGCGTGCCAAGGTTGCCTGTCCAGAAACATCAACACCATACAAGCGTGCGCTTACATTGTTGTAACGCAGGAGCACGAAACGATGGTTGGTGTTAGGCTGGCCGGGCAAGCGTGCCGCATCGATAAAGTCCTGGACATGGGTGAGGTGCGGGCTGATCTCGAAGGACCATGAACGGTCTTGAGCATGCCAGCGTGTGCTCATGGAAGCGGTGTGAGCCCGTTCCTTGCGCAAGTCTGGATTGCCAACGTAGCCATTGCCATCGCCGACCGTATTGTTCATCAGGGCGGCCATCTGCCAGGTCGACCACGGATAGAGTTCATACAGGCCCGGGGCGCGCTCCCTGTGTGCCAGGCCCAGCTCCATTTCGAACGTCGGCTGTGGCGCGTAACGTGCGTTGAGGACCACGTCATGATTCACAAAATGACGCTCACGGTTGCGTGCGTTGAAGGCTGCCGCATCAGCCCCTTGGTTGCCTCCTCCGCTGGGGTTGTAGCCGACGACGGGGCCCGCATCGGTGCGCACGCGCTCAACGCGCCAGCCGACTTGGGTGGTCCAGTGCGTAGCCGGTGTCCACTGGTATTCAGCATAAACCGCGGTACGGTCTCGCTGTCCGTCACGGATGTTCCAGAACGTTCCAGGCCACATTCCACCACCAGACGGGGGCCAATAATCATTGAGCCGGAAGCGGTGAAATTCGGCCCCAGCCCGAACCGTGGATTCATCGGCCACAGGCCACTCGGCTTGCACTTTCGCGCCCGTGGTGTGGCTGTCGGTGCGCATGGGCATGCCTGCTGCACAGGTCGGCCCCAGTGGGCTGCATGGCTGACCGTTGAGGCTGCTGCCTCCACCCGAAGCCATACCGTACCAATAGCGTTTGTCAGGACCGAAGTCCATCAAGTGATCGACCGTTTCGCGCCAGAGGCTGGCTTGTAGACGCCCCCAATCGGTGCGCCCCTGGTAGCGCAAGTTGATCTTGAGGCTTTCGTTGTCCAGCAGATCCATGCGCTGATTGGGATACAGCTGATAGGGCATCTCTTGCGCATAGACCTTGGCTTCCCAAAGGTGGGCCCCCTCGCGCAGGGCTGCGCTCAGCACATGGTTGACGGTCCGGTAAGCACTGGAGCCGACTTCGTCGCGCGGCAGGGTGCGGCCGGCACGGCCCGTGAAATCGTAGTCTTTGAAAACCCCACCGGCACGATAGTTGTTCGCGTCCGCAATCGCCAGCCGATAACCCAGCTGCCAGCGCTCGCTCGCGTGCTCTGCGCCGAGGTGCCATCCCCATGCGCGACCGTTGCTGCGGATGCTGGCGCCCAGTTCGCCACGGGTATCGGTTTGCCCCGCAGCGGCGAACTGCGGCGCTGGCGTTTCCACGGCCACCACGCCGCCGATGGCATCGCCGCCCGCCGACACGGGTGCAATGCCCGCCCAGGTCTGCACACGCTCAACTTGGCTGGCCAACAGGTAAGACAAGGGCGTGTTCATGTGATTCGGGCAAGCGGCATAGAGATCCATGCCGTCGATTTGCAACCGCAGCCGCTCGTCGGCCAATCCCCGAATCACCGGCAGGCGCGACAAACCGCCGGCCTGGTAGGTATAAGCTCCGGGGATATCATGCATCGATTCCAATACATCCGAGCTGGCCCCTCGCGCATGATCAGCGGCGGGGCCTGCAACGGACGCAGGACGTGGGATCGGGGCTTGCCGGTCACCGCGGACCTGAATTTCAGGCAGGGCAGGCGTCTGTTGTGCCAAAGCGCAACTGGTCCATGCCGCCAGAACCAGCGAGATTGCCTTCGGCGTGAAAGGCAGCTCAGTCTTGTGGCGGGGCTGGGCGCGACGATCGAGATGAATAGAAGGATGCTGTTTCATGACGCGCAGCATAGAAGCGCGCCATGAATATCGTCAAATGCATTGATTTTGATCAATGTTGGACCCGGGCCCCAGCGCGTCGATGCGGTCGGTGATGACCGCATCCAGCCCCCAAGACAGCAGCTGTTCGGCGCGTTGGGCCTCGTTGACGGTGTAGGCCAGCGTGCGATAGCCCGCGGCGTGCTGCTCCTGCAGCAGCGCGCGCGTCCACAGCCGGTGGTTGAGCACCACGGCCACGCAGCCGAGGCTGCGTGCCACAGCCCAGCAGCCGGGCCATAAGCGATCCAGCAGCAGCCCGCGCGGCAGGTGCGGGCAGGCGGTCATCGCGGCCTGTAGCGCGGCAGGTTGAAACGATGTCAGCAGCGGCCACGGTGGGCCACCCGCCGCCCCGGCACCATGTCGGCGCCACAGCGCATCGGCCGCCTGCGCCACGGCTGCGCCGGTGAGCGCTTCGGTGCCGGGGGTGGGCTTGATTTCGAGGTTGAGCCGCACGTCCCGCGGCAGCGCCCAGTCCACCAGCCGGTCCAGCCGCAGCAGCGGCTCGCCTGCGTAGGCGGGGCTGTGCCAGCTGCCGGCATCCAGCGTGGCCAGCTCGGCCCAGCTGCGCTCGCCGGCCCGGCCCCGGCCGTTGGTGGTGCGCTCCAGCGTGGCATCGTGCAGCAAGAACGGCACGCCGTCGGCCGAGAGCTTGACATCGCATTCAAACGCGCGCCAGCCGTGGCGGTAGCCCAGTTCGAATGCGGCCAGGGTGTTTTCCGGGGCCAGCGTGCCGGCGCCGCGGTGCGCAATCCAGCGCGGAAAGGGCCAAGCCGTGGGTGGCGACATCGGGTTTTCCTTCTTTCAGACGCGCTGGCCGCTGCTGGCATCGAAGGCGTGCAGCCGGTCGGGCATCGGCTGGACGTGGATCGTGTGGCCGATGGCCGGCTGGCAGGGGTGGCTTTCGGGTACCCGTACGGTGATCGGTTGGCCGTGCGTGCGTCCGTGGATCAGGCGCTCGGCGCCGAGCAGCTCCAGGGCTTCCACCGTCACCGGCCAGCCCTGACCGTCATCCTGCACCAGCAGGTGCTCGGGGCGAATGCCGAGCAGCCGGCCGTTGGCCGCTCCAGGCACGTCGCGCAGCAGGTTCATCGCTGGCGAGCCAATGAACGTGGCCACAAAGGTGGTGGCGGGCCGGTGGTAGACCTCTTCAGGGGTGCCGAACTGCTCCATGCGGCCCGCGTTCATCACCATCACGCGCTGCGCCAAGGTCATCGCTTCGACCTGATCGTGCGTGACAAACAGGCTGGTGATGCCGAGCTCCCGGTGCAGTTTCTGGATTTCCAGCCGGGTCTGCACACGCAGCTTGGCATCCAGGTTCGACAGCGGCTCGTCGAACAAAAACACCTGCGGCTGGCGCACGATCGCGCGGCCCATCGCCACACGCTGGCGTTGCCCGCCGGAGAGCTGACGCGGCTTGCGCTGCAGCAGCGGCTCCAGCTCCAGGATGCGGGCGGCGGCCTGCACGCGGCGAGCAATGTCGTCCTTGGGCACGCCGCGCAGCTTCAGGCCATAGGCCATATTGTCGAACACCGTCATGTGCGGGTACAGCGCGTAGTTCTGAAACACCATCGCGATGTCGCGCTGCGCCGGCTCCAGATCATTCACCACACGCGTGCCGATGCGGATCGTGCCTGCGGTGATGGTCTCCAGCCCTGCCACCATGCGCAGCAGGGTCGATTTGCCGCAGCCGGAGGGGCCGACGATGACGACGAATTCCCCATCGCCGATGTCGGCGCTCAAGCCGTGCAGCGCGGTGAAGGTCTGATGGCGGGCGGTGTCGTAGCGTTTGACGACGCGGTCGAAATGCAGACTGGCCATGAAAAAAAGAATGAGGGTTATTTTTCGCTGTCGACCAGCCCTTTGACGAACCAACGTTGCATCGACAGCACCACCACGGCCGGCGGCAGCATGGCCAGCATCGCAGTGGCCATCACGACGTTCCACTCGGTGTAGGCCTCGCCGGCGATCAGCCGCTTGATGCCCAGCACGATCGGGTACATCGATTCGTCGGTGGTGACCAGCAGCGGCCAAAGGTACTGGTTCCAGCCGTAGATGAACTGGATCACGAACAGGGCCGCGATGCTGGTGCGTGACATCGGCAGCAGCACGTCCCAGAAAAAGCGCATCGGCCCCGCGCCATCCACGCGCGCGGCTTCCACCAGCTCATCCGGCACCGTCAGGAAGAACTGGCGCAGCAAGAAGGTGGCCGTGGCCGAGGCGATCAACGGCACGGTCAACCCGGTGTAGGTGTTGAGCAGACCCAGATCGGCAATCACCTCGTACGTGGGGCTGATGCGCACTTCCACCGGCAGCATCAGCGTCACGAAGATGGCCCAAAACACGAGCCCGCGCAGCGGAAAGCGGAAGTACACGATCGCAAAGGCCGACAGCAGCGAAATCACGATCTTGCCCAGGGCAATGGTCAACGCCATCACCAGGCTGACCGTCAGCATCGGCAGCGCAGGGGGCAGGCGGCTGCCCGCGCTGGTTTCGCCGCCCAGCAGCGCCAGGCGGTAGTTGTCCAGCAGGTGGGGACCAGGCAGCAGCGACAGGGGCCGGCTGCTGGCGATCTGCTCGGCGCTCTGCGTGGAGGCCACCAGCGTCAGCAGCACCGGAAAAGCCACCACCAGCACGCCGGCCAGCAGGATGGCGTGCGCCAGCGCGTCGAGCCAGGGACGTCGTTCAACCATGACGAGGATCGCCCTTTAATACTGGACGCGCCGCTCGATGTAGCGGAACTGCACCACCGTCAGCGCGATGACGATGACCATCAGCACCACCGACTGCGCCGCCGATCCCCCCATGTCCAGCGCCTTGAAGCCGTCGTGATAGACCTTGTAGACGAGGATGGCGGTGTCCTTGCCGGGGCCGCCCTGCGTGGTGGCATCCACGATCGCGAACGTGTCGAAAAACGCGTACACGACGTTGATCACGAGCAGGAAAAAGGTCGTGGGCGACAGCAGCGGAAAGACGATGGTCCAGAAGCGCCGCCAGGGGCTGGCGCCGTCCAGCGTGGCCGCCTCGATCAGCGAGCGCGGGATCGACTGCAGGCCGGCCAGAAAGAACAGGAAGTTGTAGGAAATCTGCTTCCACACGGCCGCCAGCACGATCAGGGTCAGGGCGTGCTGGCTGTTGAGGCGGTGGTCCCACGCCATCCCCAGCTGCTGCAGCCCCCAGGCCACCACACCCATCGGCGAGGCAAACATGAACATCCACAGCACGCCTGCCACCGCCGGGGCCACCGCGTAGGGCCAGATCAGCAGTGTCTTGTACCAGCGTGCGCCGCGCACCACGCGGTCGGCCATCACCGCCAGCAGCAGCGACACGCTCAGGCCGATGGCCGCCACCAGCAGTGAAAACACCGCGGTGACGCGAAACGACTGGAGATACGTCTCATCGGCCAGCAGACGGCGAAAGTTGTCCAGGCCGACGAAGGTGGTGCTCAGACCAAACGCGTCCTGCTCCAGCACGCTTTGCAGCAGGGCCTGCGCCGCCGGCCAGAAGAAGAACACCGCGACGATGACCAGCTGCGGCGCCACCAGCACCCAGGGCAGCCAGCGGGACTGAAAGCGGACGCGTTTTTCCATGGTCTGCGATGCCGTGGCGTTTACAGACGGCCCTGGTTGGCGCGCTCGAAGCGCTCCAGCTGCTCGTTGCCGCGGCGCACCGCATCATCCAAGGCTTGCTTGGCGCTCTTTTTGCCCGCCCAGACCTGCTCCAGCTCCTCATCGACGATGGTGCGGATCTGTACGAAATTGCCCAGACGGATGCCGCGCGATTTGTGGGTTGTCTTGCGGATCATCTGTTCCACCGACACGTCGGTGCCGGGGTTTTGCTTGTAGAAACCGGATTTTTCGGTCAGCTCGTAGGCTGCACGGGTCACCGGCAGGTAGCCGGTGCGTTGGTGGCTCTTGGCGGCCACCTCGGGCTGGGACAGGAAGGCGAAGAACTGCGCCACGCCTTTGTAATCGGCTTCTTTCTTGCCAGCCATCACCCACAGGCTGGCGCCGCCGATGATGGTGTTTTGCGGCGCGCCGGGGACATCCGGATAGTAGGGCAGCGTGGAGATGCCGAAGTCAAACTTGGCATTGCGCTTGACGTTGCCATACAGCGCCGAGCTGCCGGTCAGCATCGCGCACTCGCCCGACACATAGGTGGCGTCGGCCGCGTTGCCGCGCCCCTTGTAGACAAACAGGCCTTGCTGGGCCATGTTGGCCAGGTTTTCGATGTGGCGTACATGCAGCGGGCTGTTGAACGCCAGCCGCGCATCCAAGCCTCCAAATCCATTGTTCTTGGTGGCGTATTCCACGTTGTGCCAGGCCGAAAAGCTCTCCAGCTGCGTCCAGCCCTGCCAGCTGGTCGTGAAGGGGCACTTGTGGCCGGCGGTCTTGAGCTTGGCTGCAGCCAGCGCCACCTCAGGCCAGCTCTTCGGGGGCTTGTTGGGGTCCAGCCCCGCGGCTTTGAACGCGTCCTTGTTGTAGTGCAGCACCGTCGTGGAGCTGTTGAACGGAAAGCTCAACATCTGCCCGTTGGGCGCCGTGTAGTAGCCCTTGACGGCATCGACGTAGGCATTGGGGTCAAAGGTCACGCCGGCCTTTTTCATCACCTCGGCCACCGGCACGATGGCGTTGCGGCTGGCCATCATCGTGGCGGTGCCCACCTCGAAGACCTGCAGGATGTGCGGCGCGTTGCCCGCGCGAAACGCCGCGATCGCCGCGGTCATCGATTCGTCGTAGCTGCCCTTGAAGACCGGGACGACCTTGTAGTCCTTTTGGCTGGCGTTGAACTCGTTGGCCAGGTCGTTGACCCACTCGCCCAACGCGCCTCCCATCGAGTGCCACCAGACGATTTCGGTTTGGGCGTGCGCACCGGCGAGGCTGAAAGCGGCCAGCGCGCCAGCCAGCAGCCGCTTGAAGGGCTTGTTCATCATGACTCCTTGTCGAATCAGAACGGATACGAAAAGACCAGAAAGGCTACGCCAGTGTGCGAATCTTAGTTGACAGTTTAGTGACAATAGATGCCGTTCTCGCGAGAGTTACGGGTTTATCCGGGGGCATGATGCCGCTGTGACTGTGATTGCAGCCAGCGTTGCACTGCCGCGTGCGCCTGCGGTTCACTGTGCAGGCCAAGCTTGCTGCGGCGCCACAGGATGTCGTCGGCATCGCGTGCCCACTCCTGCCGCACCAGATGGTGCAGTTCGGCTTCGAACAGACCGGGTGCGATTTCGGCGCCCAGGTCGTCCAGCCGGCGCGCATCGTGCAGCCAGTCCAGCGCCAGGGTTCCATAGGCACGCGTCCAGCGTGCCGGCAGGGCCGCAGGCAACCAGGGCCAGCGCTGGCGCAGGTGCTGCTCAAAGCGCTGGCGCGCCTGCATCGGGCTGGCGCACGGGCCGACCACCGCTTGCAGATCGCCGCCGGGCAAAGGGGCGTGCGCCGTCCAGTCCGGTGTGGCAGGGATGCCAAGTATGGGTGCCAGCCGGCGCACCGCCTGCTGCGCCAGCGTGCGGTAGGTGGTGATCTTGCCGCCCCACACCGTCAGCAGTCCGGCTCCGCCCCGCTCGTCCCAGTCGAGCAGGTAGTCGCGTGTGACGGCCGAGGGATCGGCGCCGTCATCCAGCAATGGCCGCACGCCGCTGTAGCTCCAGAGCACCTCCTGCGGGCTGACCGGCTGGCGCAGGTAGCGGTTCGCTTCGCGGCACAGGTAGTCGATTTCTTCAGGCGTGGCCCGTGCGCTGGCCGGGTCGCCGTGATGCTCGACGTCGGTGGTGCCGATCAGGGTGTAGCGCTGCTCGTAGGGGATGGCAAACAGCACGCGCCGGTCGCGGGCCTGCAGCAGGTAGGCGGTTTCATGCCCGGCGCGGCGCGGCACGACGAGATGGCTGCCGCGCACCAGGCGCAGGTGACGCTGCGGCGACAGACCAGCCTGGTTGCGCAGCAGTTGCTCGGCCCACGGCCCGGCCGCATTGACCACCACGCGCGCACGCACGGTCCACGTGTGCCCTGCCTCATCGGCCAGGGTGGCTTGCCAGTCATGGGGTCCGCGCTGCAGCGCCGTGCAGCGGGTGCGTGTCAGGATCGTGGCCCCGCGACGGGCGGCATCCAGGGCGTTGAGCACCACCAGCCGTGCATCGTCCACCCATCCGTCGGCATAGGCAAAAGCCCGGCGCCACTGCGGCTGCAACACCGCGCCCGCGGGGTCGTGATGCAAATCCAGCGCCTCGGTGGCGGGCAGCCACCGGCGCCGGGCCAGATGATCGTACAGCCACAGTCCGAGGCGGATCATCCATGCCGGCCGCATCGAGGGATCGTGCGGCATCACGAAGCGCAGCGGCTCGATCAGGTGGGGGGCCATGTTCAACAGCACCTCCCGTTCGACCAGGGCCTTGCGCACCAGCCCCAGTTCGCCGTATTCCAGATAGCGTAGTCCACCGTGAATCAGTTTGGTGGAGGCTGAGGAGGTATGGGCGGCCAGGTCGTGCTGCTCGCACAGCAACACGCGCACGCCACGGCCACTCAAGTCGCGCGCGATACCGCAGCCGTTGATGCCGCCGCCGACGACCAGCACGTCGGTCTCGGCGGGCAAGATGGAACGTGAGGGGGCGGCGGGTGGCATGGCAAGGCCGGCAAAGTGTTCGATATGGTTCGATTGTAATCGTTACGCATCGTTATGGGTCGTTTGCGGGTCATTCCGGATGCGAGGGTGGGTGCGGTCGCGGCACAATTCCACCTATGGCTGAAAGTTCTGCCATCGCGCGCCGCCGGCGTGCCCTCAATCCACGCCAAAGCGAATTGCTGGCTGCCGTGCGGCAGGCGGGGGCGCTGACGATTGAGGCGCTGGCGCAGCGCTTTGGTGTGACGCTGCAGACGGTGCGGCGCGATGTGCGCCAGTTGGAGCAGCTCGGCCTGCTGGCGCGCTACCACGGCGGGGTGCGCACGCCCGTTTCCACAGTGGAAAACCTCGGTTACCAACAGCGCCAGACCCTCCACGCGGCGGCCAAGGAAGCCATCGCGCGTGCGGTGGCGCGCGACGTGCCCGCGGGTTGCTCGCTGATCCTCAACATCGGCACCACCACCGAGGCGGTGGCGCGCGCGCTGCTGCAGCACCGGGGCTTGCGGGTGATCACCAACAACCTCAACGTGGCGGCCATCCTGTCGGACAACCCTGACTGCGAGGTCATCATCGCCGGCGGCGTGGTACGCGCGCGCGACCGCGGCATCGTCGGCGAGGCCACGATCGACTTTTTGCGTCAATTCCGGGTCGACATTGCACTGATCGGCATTTCCGGCATCGAGGCCGACGGCACGCTGCGCGACTACGATGTGCGCGAGGTCAAGGCCGCGCGCGCCATCATCGAGCATGCGCGCCAGGTGTGGCTGTGTGCCGACCACAGCAAGTTTGGCCGCCCGGCGATGGTGGAAGTCGGGCACGTGTCCGAGCTGACGCGGCTGTACACCGATCGGGCGCCACCGCCGCCGTTTGATGCGTTGCTGCGCGAAGCAGACGTGGCCTGCGTGGTGGCCGACGCCGCCGGCGCGCCGCGTCCGGGCTGAGGCCTGCCCCTGGCGCGCTCGTCCACGCTCTGAGGAACCGCACCGATGGCTTTGCTGCTTGCGTTGGATCAGGGAACCACCAGCTCGCGCACGATCGCGTTCGATGCCGACGGCCGCATCGTGGCGCGGGCGCAGCGGGAGTTCACCCAGCATTTTCCGCAGCCGGGCTGGGTCGAGCACGATGCCGAGGAAATCTGGGCCTCGCAGCGCGCCACGTTGGTGGACGTGCTGCGCCAGTTGGGTCCGCGCGTGCGCGAGCTGCGGGCACTGGGCATCACCAACCAGCGCGAAACCAGCGTCGTGTGGGAGCGCGCCACCGGGCGGCCCCTGGCGCGCGCCATCGTCTGGCAAGACCGGCGCGCCGAAGAGGTCTGCGCGCGCTGGCGTGCCCAGGGGCTGGAGCCGCGCGTGCGCGCGCTGACCGGGCTGCGGCTGGATGCCTATTTTTCGGCTGGCAAGCTGCGCTGGTGGCTCGATCACCAGCCCGATTGGCGCCGGCGCGCCGAAGCCGGCGAACTGGCGTTTGGGACGGTGGACAGCTGGCTGCTGTACCGCCTGACCGGTGGGCGCGTGCACGCCACCGACGTCAGCAACGCCGCCCGCACGCTGTTGTGGGATGTGCATGCCCGGTGCTGGAGTGCCGAGCTGCTGCAGGCCATGCAGCTGCCGTCCGGCTGGCTGCCGCAGGTGCACCCGTCCAGTCATCCGTTTGGCGAGCTGGACGTGAGCGTGCTGCAGGCTCCGGATTTGACGCTGCCGCCGTTGCCGATCACGGGCATCGCCGGTGACCAGCAGGCCGCGCTGTTCGGGCAGGCTTGCTTTGAGGCGGGGGTGGCCAAAAACACCTACGGCACCGGTTGCTTCATGCTGCTGCACACGGGCGCGCAGCCGGTGGCTTCGCGCCACGGTCTGCTGACCACCGCGGCGGCGCAGCCGCAGCCGAACGCGGCGGCGTACGCGCTGGAAGGCAGCGTGTTTGTCGGTGGGGCGGTCGTGCAGTGGTTGCGCGACGGGCTGCGCGCCATCGCCTCCAGCGCCGAGGTGCAGGCGCTGGCGGCCAGCGTGCCCGACAGCGGCGGTGTCGTGCTGGTGCCGGCCTTCACCGGCTTGGGGGCGCCGCATTGGCAGCCCCACGCCACCGGCGCCATCGTCGGCCTGACGCGCGGCACCACGATGGCGCACATCGCCCGCGCGGCGCTGGAGTCCATCGCGCTGCAAAGCGCCGAGGTGTTGCAGGCCATGAACGCCGACGTGCAGGCCGCCGGTGGCCCGCCGCTGCGCGAGTTGCGCGTCGACGGCGGCGCGGCGGTCAACGACCTGTTGATGCAGTACCAGGCCGATGTGCTGGGTGTGGCCGTGTTGCGCCCCGAAGTCACCGAAACCACCGCGCTGGGCGCGGCCTGGCTGGCCGGCTTGCAAGTGGGGGTCTGGCGCAGCCTGGAGGAACTGCGCGCGTTGTGGCGCGTGCAGCGCCGCTTCGAGCCGCAGCGCCCGCCTGACTGGGCCGCGCAGCAGATGGCGCGCTGGCAGCGCGCGGTGCGTCAGGTGCTGGCGGGCGTGCAGCCACCTGCGGGGGCAGTCTGAGCGCCCCGGCCCCTGATACACCGAGATCCGACGATGCCCCGTTTTGCCGCCAACCTCTCCCTGCTGTTCACCGAGTGGCCGCTGTTGGAGCGCCCCGCTGCGGCGGCACGGGCCGGCTTTGCCGCGGTGGAGGTGCAATTCCCCTATGAGGCCAGTGTGGCTGACTGGCAGGCCGCGCTGCGCGCAGCGGGCTTGCCGCTGGTGCTGCACAACCTGCCTGCCGGCGACTGGGCCGCGGGCGAGCGCGGCATCGCGTGCTGCCCGCAGCGGCGCGCGGAATTTCGCGCCGGGCTGGAGCTGGCGCTGAGCTACGCCTGTGCGCTGCGCGTGCCGCGCCTGAACGTGCTGGCGGGGCTGAAGCCGCCGCAGGTGCCGGCGGTGGAGGCGCGGCAGGTGCTGGTGGACAACCTGCGCCTGGCCGCGCGTGCGGCGCAGCCGTACGGCATCCAGGTGCTGCTGGAGCCGATCAACACGCGCGATGTGCCTGGTTTTTTGGTGCACCACGTTGAGCAGGCGCTGGAGATTTTGGACGAGGTGGGCGAGCCCAACGTGGCGCTGCAGTACGACCTGTACCACGCGCAGCGCATGCAGGGCGAGCTGGTGGGCACGCTGCGGTGCCATCTTGGGCGCATCGGTCACGTGCAGATCGCCGACAACCCTGGCCGGCATGAGCCTGGTACGGGCGAGATCGCCTGGGGGTTTGTGCTGGGCGAGCTGGACCGGCTGGGCTACAGCGGGTGGGTGGGCTGCGAGTACCGGCCCCGCACCACCACCGAGGAGGGGTTGGCATGGCTGAAGCCCTGGCGCTTAACGACCGTGTGGCGCGTGCGCTGCTGCAGCGCCTGTTCGAGGCGGCGGTGCAGCGTGCACAGCCTGCGCACGTGCTGCCGGGCTGGCTGCCTGCGCCACCGCGCGGGCGCACGCTGGTGCTGGGGGCGGGCAAAGCCAGTGCCGCGATGGCGGCGGCGTTGCAGGCGCACTGGCCGGCCGAGCATCCCCTCAGCGGTCTGGTGGTGACGCGCTATAGGCACATCCCCCCTGGGGCGACGGGGGGCCGCATCGAGATCGTCGAGGCCGCCCATCCGGTACCCGATGCTGCCGGCTGGCAGGCCGCGCAGCGCATGCTGGCCCTGACGCAGGGGCTGACGGCCGATGACCTGGTGCTGTGCCTGATCTCGGGGGGCGGCTCGGCGCTGCTGCCGCTGGCGCAGCCCGGCTTGACGCTGGCGGATGTGCAG
>JANWZF010000030.1 GCA_025054905.1 Tepidimonas sp. | reverse complement strand
ACTTCGCCGGCCAGCACCCACTCGACCACCTCCATCGTCTCGGCATCCGTCACGCGCATGCCCTGGATGAAGCGGCCCTCCTTGCCCAGGCGCTTCAGCAACGTTTCGATCTGCGGACCGCCGCCGTGCACCACCACCGGGTTGATGCCCACCAGCTTCAGCAACACCACGTCCTCGGCAAACGCCGCCTGCAGTTCGGGATCGGTCATCGCATTGCCGCCGTATTTGATGACCATCGTCTTGCCGTGGTAGCGGCGAATGTAGGGCAACGCCTGCGCCAGCACTTCGGCGCGGTCGCGCGGTTCCAGATGGGAGAGATCACGCGGGGTATGGCTCATGATGACGGTTCGCGGTTAGGATCGCAACACGGGCGACGAGGCAAGGGGTCATTGTGCCGCAAGAGATCGAGCTGAAATTCGCGCTGCCCGGGCTGACCGGGGAGGAGTCCTTGGCGCGCTTGCGCCGCCACCCGCTGCTGCGCCGCCGCGCCATGCAGCAGGTGCACTTGATCAACCGCTACCTGGACACCCCGGATGGCTGGCTGCGGCAGCAACGCTGCGCGCTGCGGCTGCGCGCCACGCAGGCGGTCGGTTCCGCCGCCGCCCAACCTCCGCGCTGGGAACAGACCCTGAAAACCGCGGGCCAGGGCGCCGGGGCCTGGAGCGCACGGGGCGAATGGACCGTGGCACTGAAGGGGCCGCGCCTGCAGCCCCAGGCCCTGCTGGCCACCCCGCTGGGCCAGCAGCCGCAAGCCGCGCAGCGGGTGCTTGAGCTGCAAGCACGCTACGAGACGCGCTGCCTGCGCACCACCTGGACGTTGCATCTACGTGGGCGCGCGGTGATCGAGGTGGCGCTGGACGCGGGCGAAGTGCGTGCCGGGCACCGGCGCGCACCGCTGCTGGAGCTGGAGCTGGAGTTGCTGCGCGGAGATGCGGCGGCGTTGGACGAGGTAGCCGCGGCGCTGGCCACCACGCTGCCCCTGCTGCCGGCGCGCACGAGCAAGGCCGAACAGGCCCAGCGCCTGGCCGACGGCACCTGGGGCGCGCCGGTGCGTGCGCAAGGGCCCACGCTGCCGGTTGGCGCGGATCCCCTCACCGTGGCGCGCGCCGCGCTGGCCGATGCCCTGGGCCAGCTGTGCGACAACCTGGCTGCGGCGGCCCGCAGCGACGACCCCGAGCTAATCCATCAGGCGCGGGTTGGCTGGCGGCGTTGGCGCAGCGTGCTGCGGTTGGTGCGCCCCTGGCTGACCGAGCCCGTGCCGGACACCACGGCCCTGCGTGCGCTGCTGCAGGCGCTGGGGGTGCTGCGCGACCTGGACGTGGCTTATGGCCAGACCGTGCCGTCCTGGGGCGAGGCGTTCGTCGAGGATGCGCAGCAACACCCGCGACGCGCACGGGCGCTGCAGCGGGCGACCCGACGTTTGCGGCATGCGGCGCAGCAGGCGCGCGCCGAGCTGCGCACGCAGCTCAGCACCCCCGAGGTGGTGGCGCCGCTGCAGGCGCTGGCCGCCTGGCTGCTGCGGCTCACCCCGGCCACCGTGCCGGTGGAGCCTGGATGGGCGTTTGAGCGCCTGCGGCGCTGGCACGCGCGCCTGAAGCGCCAGCTCCGCCACGGCAACGCCAGCCCCGCAGAGGCCATGGCCGCCCTGCACGCCGCCCGCCTGCTGGCCAAACGGCTGCGCTATGCGAGCGAGGCCGCTGGCCACGCGATGCCGGCCAAAGCCGCCGAACGCGCCCAGCAATGGCAGCGCCGAGCGCGCGGCTGGCAGGAACGGCTCGGGCGCTGGCGCGACACCGTGCGTGCCGCCGAGCTGCTGCAGCAGCTGCACGCCGACGCCGAACTGGTGGGCTTTCTGCGCGGCGTGGCCGCCGCGCAGCATCCGCTGCAGCCGCAGGGCTGATCGCGCGCGGCAGCGGGACCGCGGGGAACCGCCAACACGGGGCCCGCTCCAACCGCCAAAACCCTTCGTCCATCATGGATACACCGCCGCCTGCCCCCGCTGCCCCGTCGTCCGCCTGGCACACCCTGCCCGCCGCAGCCGTGCTCAGCGCGCTGCACAGCCAGCCGCGCGGACTGATGCAAGCCGAAGCCGAGCGGCGTTTGCAGCAGCACGGCGCCAACCGGTTGACCGAAGCCGCCCCAACCCCGCTGTGGCGGCGCGTCGCGCGGCAGTTCAACAACCTGTTGATCCTGGTGCTGCTGGGCGCGGCCGGCATCACGCTGGCTTTGGGGCATGGGGTGGACGCGGGGGTGATTCTCGCGGTGGTGCTGCTCAACGTCGGCATCGGACTGTTCCAGGAAGGCAAGGCCGAGCGGGCGCTGGCGGCCATTCGCGCCTTGCTCGATCCGCGCGCCCAGGCATGGCGCGACGGCCACCTGGTCGAGCTGGACGCGGCGCAGCTGGTGCCGGGCGACGTGGTGCAGGTGGCTGCCGGCGACCGTGTGCCGGCCGATCTGCGCTGGCTGCGCGTCCACGACCTGCAGATCGACGAAGCGCCGCTGACCGGCGAGTCGGTGCCGGTGGTCAAGGACGCGGCCCCCGTCGACCCGCAGGCCGAGCTGGGCGACCGCAGCAGCATGGGCTACGCCGGCACCCTGGTCACGCGTGGCCAAGGCATCGGCGTGGTGGTGGCCACCGGGATGCGCACCGAAATGGGCCGCATCGGCCGCCTGCTGCAAAGCGTGGGCGAAACCACCACGCCGCTGGTGCGCCAGATGACGCAGATGGGCCGCTGGATCACGCTGGCGGTGCTGACGGCTGCAGCGCTGCTGTTCGGTTTTGGCTGGGGTGTGCGTGGCTTGCCGGCCGTGGAGACCTTTATGGCAGCCGTGGGCCTGGCGGTGGCGGCGATCCCCGAAGGCTTGCCGGCCATCCTGTCGGTGACGCTGGCCATTGGCGTGCAGCGCATGGCGCGGCGGCGGGCCATCGTGCGCCAGCTGCCCGCGGTGGAAACGCTGGGCTGCGTCACCGTGATCGGCTCGGACAAAACAGGCACGCTGACGTGCAACGAAATGACGGTGCAGACCGTGGTGCTGGTCGACGGCACCGTGCACGTGCAAGGCAGTGGCTACGCCCCACAGGGTGCGCTGCTGCGCGACGGCGCCGTGCTGCAGCCCGCCGAGCTGTGGCGCGAGGCGCCCGCCCTGCTCGCCCTGGCCGAAGGTGCCGCGCTGTGCAACGACGCCGAGCTGGTGCCGACCGATCAGGGCGACTGGCGCTTGAGCGGCGACCCCACCGAAGGCGCCCTGTTGACGCTGGCGATGAAAGCGGGGCTGGAGCCGGCGCGCCTGCGGGAGGAACACCCACGGCTGGCGGTGCTACCCTTTGAATCGCAGCGACGCCTGATGGCCAGCGTGCACGCCGACGGCCCCGAGCAGCGGCTGTGGGTCAAGGGTGCGCCGGAGGCGGTGCTGGCCCACTGCCGCCTGGCCATGGGCCCCGACGGCCGCCCGCTGGCGCTGGATGCAGCGTGGTGGCAGGCTCAGGCCGAAGCCCAGGCTGCCCAGGGACGCCGGGTGCTGGCGGTGGCCACCGCTGTCTGGCCCCCGGATCAGACGCTGATCCCCGAAGCGATGACGGCGGACTGGACGCTGGTCGGGCTGGTCGGGTTGATCGATCCGCCGCGGCCGGAAGCGATGGCGGCCATCGAGCAGTGCCGCCAGGCGGGCATCCGCGTGGTGATGATCACCGGGGATCACGCCGTCACCGCGCGCGCCATCGCCACGCAGCTCGGGCTCGGCGACGGCCCGCGCACCCTTAGCGGTCACGAGCTGCAGGCGCTGGATGAGGCCCAGCTGCGCGCCGCGGTGCGCACGGTGGACGTGTTCGCCCGCGCCGCCCCCGAGCACAAGCTGCGCCTGGTGCGGGCGTTGCAAGCCGAAGGCCACGTCGTGGCGATGACCGGCGACGGGGTCAACGACGCGCCCGCCCTGAAGGCTGCCGACGTCGGGGTGGCCATGGGCCACAAAGGCACCGAAGCAGCCAAACAGGCCGCCGCGATGGTGCTGACCGACGACAACTTCGCCACCATCGCGCACGCCATCGAAGAAGGCCGCACCGTCTACGACAACCTGCGCAAAGTCATCACCTTCCTGCTGCCGATCAACGGCGGGGAGTCGATCTCCTTGCTGATTGCGGTGCTGTTTGGCCTGGCCCTGCCGATCGCGCCGGTGCAGATCCTGTGGGTCAACATGGTCAGCTCGATTGCACTGGCCATGGTGCTGGCCTTTGAGCCGACCGAGGCCGACGTGATGCGCCGCCCACCCCGCCCACCGGGCGAACCGATGCTGAGCGGCTTCGTGCTGTGGCGCATCGCGCTGGTGTCGACGCTGTTTGCGGCGGGCATCTTCGGCGTGTACCAGTGGGCCCTGCAGCAGGGTCACGACCCGGCGCTGGCCCGCACGCTGGCGGTCAACACGCTGGTGGCGATGGAAGTGTTTTATCTGTTCAGTGTGCGTTATCTGAAGGCGCGCTCGTTCACCTGGGTCGGCGTGCGCGGCACGCCACGCGTGCTGGCCGCGGTGGCGGCTGCCTGCGGGCTGCAGGCGCTGTTCACCTATGCGCCGTGGATGCACACGTGGTTTGGCAGCGCGGCGCTGCCGCTGCCGTGGCTGGCGCTCAGTGCCGCCGTGGGCCTGGCGGTGCTGCTGGTGCTGGAGCTGGAAAAGGCCCTGCTGCGCCGGCTGCCGCGGCGTTGGACAACGGCGCGCGTGCCCTCCGCGTAGAATGCATGGTTTGCCCAGCCTCTGGATCTACACCACGAACCGCTGCGAGCACCTGTCATGGCGAAAAAAGTCTACATCCGCACCTTCGGCTGCCAGATGAACGAGTACGACTCGGCCAAGATGGCCGACGTGCTGGCCGCCGCCGAGGGCTACGAGCCCACCGACGACCCGGAGCAGGCCGACCTGATCCTCTTCAACACCTGCTCGGTGCGCGAAAAGGCGCAGGAAAAGGTCTTTTCCGACCTCGGCCGCGTCAAACACCTGAAAAAGAAAGGTGTGCTGATCGGCGTGGGCGGCTGCGTGGCCAGCCAGGAGGGCGAGGACATCATCCGGCGCGCGCCCTATGTGGACGTGGTGTTCGGCCCGCAGACGCTGCACCGGCTGCCCGAGCTGCTGCGCGCGCGCCTGCAGCAGGCCCGCCCGCAGGTGGACGTGAGCTTTCCGGAAATCGAAAAATTCGACCACCTGCCGCCGGCGCGGGTGGAAGGCGCGTCGGCCTTCGTCAGCATCATGGAAGGCTGCAGCAAATATTGCAGCTACTGCGTGGTGCCGTACACGCGCGGCGAGGAAGTCTCGCGTCCACTGCAGGACGTGCTGGTGGAGGTGGCCGACCTGGCCGACCAGGGGGTCAAGGAAATCACCCTGCTGGGTCAAAATGTCAACGCCTGGCGCGGCGCCGATGGCGAAGACTTTGCGCTGCTGCTGGAGTGCGTGGCGGAAATCCCCGGCATCGAACGCATCCGCTACACCACCAGCCACCCCAACGAATTCACACCCCGGCTCATCGAGGCGTACGCGCGCATCCCGCAGCTGGTCAGCCACCTGCACCTGCCGGTGCAACACGGCAGCGACCGCATTCTGATGGCGATGAAGCGCGGCTACACCGCGATGGAATACAAGAGCACGGTGCGCAAGCTGCGCGCCGTGCGCCCGGACCTGAGCCTGTCGAGCGACTTCATCGTCGGCTTTCCGGGCGAGACCGACGAGGACTTCGCCAAGCTGATGAAGCTGGTGGAGGACGTCGGCTTCGACGCCAGCTTCAGCTTCATCTTCAGCCCGCGGCCCGGCACGCCCGCGGCCAACCTGCCGGACGACACCCCGCACGAAGTCAAGCTGCAGCGCCTGCAGACGCTGCAGGCGGCCCTGCAGGCCAACGTCGAGCGCATCAGTGCCAGCCGCGTCGGCACCGTGCAGCGCATCCTGGTCGAAGGGCCATCGAGGAAAAACCCGCAGGAATGGATGGGGCGCACCGCGTGCAACCGCATCGTCAACTTCGACGGCGGCCCCCATGGCCAGCGCCTGATCGGCCAGATGATCGATGTGCGCATCACCCAAGCGCTGCCACACTCGCTACGCGGCGAGGTGGTGGTGCACGAGCCGGCACATTGACCAGCCGGGCGCACCCGGCGATCAGGCCGAGCCAGCCGCCCCCTCGGCCGCGAGCTTGAGCCCCTTGGGCAGCGGAAAGCGCATCGTCTCCACCGGCCCCTCGAGCCGGCGCACCGCGCTGGCGCCCAACGCCTTCAGGCGCTGGACCACGCCCTGCACCAGGGTCTCTGGAGCCGAGGCCCCCGCCGTGACGCCCACGCGCGCAGCGCCGGCCAACCATTCGTCACGCAGCTCGCTGGCGTCGTCGACCATGTAGGCCGGCACCCCGAGACGCTGGGCCAACTCGCGCAACCGGTTGGTGTTGGAGCTGCTGGGGCTGCCGACCACCACCACCACGTCCACCTGGCGCGCCATCAGCTTGACCGCATCCTGGCGGTTCTGGGTGGCGTAGCAGATGTCCTGCTGCTTGGGCTCGCGCAGGGC
>JANWZF010000349.1 GCA_025054905.1 Tepidimonas sp. | reverse complement strand
CCGCTGGTGCCCAGCTCGATGAACGCGCTGATCGGCTGTCCATCCCCACGTGCGCTGGGCAGGCTGGCCACCGGCACGCTCCAGATGCGCCCATCACGCCCCAGCGCCACCAGCGTGTCCACGCTGCGGCATTCAAAGGCGGCGTACAAGGCATCGCCGGCCTTGAAGGCAAACCCTGCCGCATCATGACCGTGGCCGCCGCGCGCACGCACCCAGCCCTTGGACGAGACGATCACCGTCACGGGCTCGTCGATGACTTTGATTTCGGCCACCGCGCGCCGCTCGGCCTGAATCAGGGTGCGCCGCGCATCGCCGAACGTGCGCGCATCGGCCTGGATCTCGCGCACCATCAGCCGGCTCAGACTGGCGGGGTTGCCCAGAATGTCCTGCAGGCGTTGCTGTTCCTGGCGCAGCTCGGCGAGCTCCTGCTCGATACGGATGGCCTCCAGTCGCGCCAGCTGGCGCAGGCGAATCTCCAGGATGTCGTCGGCCTGGCGTTCGGTCAGCGCAAAGCGCGCCATCAACGCCGGCTTGGGCTCGTCGCTGGCGCGGATGATGGCAATCACCTCGTCCAGATGGAGCAGCACGGTCTGCCGGCCTTCCAGAATATGGATGCGGTCCAGCACCTGCTGCAGCCGGTGCTGCGAGCGGCGCGTGACGGTCTGGCGCCGAAAGGCAATCCATTCTTCCAGCAACGCCCGCAACGGCTTGCAGGCCGGCTTGCCATCGCGGCCGACCACCGTCAGGTTGATCGGCACCGACGTCTCCAGGCTCGTGTGCGCCAGCAGCTGGCCCACCAGGTCCGCCACCGGAATGCGACTGGAGCGTGGCTCGAACACGAGCCGCACCGGCGCTTCCTTGCTCGACTCATCGCGCACGGCCTCCAGCACCGCCAGCAGGCTTGCCTTCAGTTGCAGCTGCTCGGACGTCAGGGCCTTTTTGCCCGCCTTCACCTTGGGGTTGGTCAGCTCCTCGATCTCCTGCAGCACCAGCTGCGCGCTGACGCCCGGCGGCAGCTCGGTGACCACCAGCTGCCACTGCCCGCGCGCCAGCTCTTCAACCGTCCAGCGCGCACGCACCTTCAGACTGCCGCGGCCGCTGGCGTAGGCCGCACGCAGCTCCTCGGGGCTGCTGATGATCTGCGCCCCCCCGGGAAAGTCCGGCCCGGGCAGGCACTCGTACAGCGCCGCATCGGGCAGCTGGGGATCCTGGATCAAGGCCACGCAGGCCTGGGCGACCTCACGCAGGTTGTGGCTGGGGATTTCGGTGGCCATTCCCACGGCGATGCCACTGGCCCCGTTGAGCAGCACCATCGGCAGGCGCGCCGGCAATTGGCGTGGCTCTTCGGTGGAGCCGTCGTAATTGGGCATCCAGTCCACCGTGCCCTGATCCAGCTCGTCCAGCAACAGGGTGCTGATGCGGCTCAGGCGCGCTTCGGTGTAGCGCATCGCGGCAGCCCCATCGCCGTCGCGGCTGCCAAAGTTGCCCTGCCCATCGATCAGGGGATAGCGCTGCGCAAAATCCTGCGCCATGCGCACCAGGGCATCGTAGGCGGCCTGGTCACCGTGGGGATGAAAGCGCCCGAGCACGTCGCCGACCACCCGCGCGCTTTTGACCGGTTTGGCCGGCTGGGTGCGGTTGGCCCCACTCCAGCCCAGCCCCATGCGCTGCATCGCGTAGAGGATGCGGCGCTGCACCGGCTTGAGGCCGTCGCAGACGTCCGGCAAGGCGCGGCCCTTGACCACGCTGAGGGCGTACTCCAGATAGGCCCGCTCGGCATAGTGCCCCAGGTCGGTGGCCGGCTCGCCATCATCGGCCGGCCGCAGCATCGGTTCGGTCAGGTCGTTCATCGCGGTGCGTAGCATAGCCGCCCGTCAGGGCATGCCAGAATCGCGCCCACCGAATCGCTGGATGCTGTGACGATGCCACCGACCCCGCCCCCGAAACGCCGTGGCCTGATGCGGCTGGTTTACGCGCTGCGCTATTCGCTGGACGGGCTGCGCGCCGGCTGGCGTGAGCCGGCGTTCCGGCAAGAGCTGCTGCTGGGGGTGGTGTTGCTGCCGCTGGCCTGGCAGCTGGGGCGCACCTGGGCCGAAATGGCGCTGCTGGTGGGCACGGTGATCGCCGTGTGGGTGGTGGAACTGCTCAACACGGCGGTGGAGTCGGTGGTCGATCGCATCGGGCCGGAGTGGCATGCGTTGGCCAAACGCGCCAAGGACCTGGGCAGCGCCGCCGTCCTGTTGGCGCTGCTGTTCACCGGCGGGGTCTGGGCGGCTGCCCTGTGGACCTGGTGGCGCACCTGAGCCGCCCGATCTCTAACCGGTGCGCCGGCAGCCGGCCAGCAGGTCGCGCTGGCGCTGGACCACCTGGCTGCGCACCCCGAACAGACCGGCCACCGTGTGAAACACATGATCGTGCGTGGCCGGCGTGCTGGCCAGCGCCGGCAGACAGCCGGCTGACAGCCCCAGCCGCTGCTGCATCGGGGCATTGAGCCACAACAGCATCGGCACCTCCTTTTGCTCGCGCGGCGCCAGCGCATACGGCATGCCGTGCAGGTACAGGCCGCCCTCGCCGAGCGACTCACCATGATCCGAGACGTACAGCAGCGCGCTGGGCCCCTGGCGGCGCGCCAGCCACTCGATCAACTCGGCCAGCACATGGTCGGTGTAGACAATCGTGTTGTCGTACGCGTTGACGATGGACGGACCATCGCACGCCTGCAGCTGGGCTGTCGTGCACTCGGGCAGGAAACGCTTGAACGCGGCGGGCGTGCGCTTGTGGTACGCCGGCCCGTGGCTGCCCATCATGTGCAGCACCGCCAGCGTGCCGACGCGGCGTGCCGCCTCGGGCAGTGCCTGCAACGCAGCGGGCAGCTCGCGCAGCAGAATTTCGTCGTAGCACGCCTGTCCATCGCACAACCCGGGCACCTCCAGGCGATCGGTCTGGCGGGTCGGCACCCGGGCGCAGACGCCCTTGCAGCCAGACTGGTTGTCCAACCACGTCACCGCCACCCCCACCCGCTGCAGCAGGTCGAGCAGGTTTTCTTGGCGCCGGGCTGGATCCCACCCCTGCCCGCCCTGCGGAGCAAACAGACACGGCACCGACGTTTGGGTGTTGGTGCCACAGGCCTGCGTGCGGTCGAAGTACACCAGCGGCTGACCCGCCGCCTGCAGCGCGCGCAGGCGCGGCGTGGTGTCGCGCGGGTAGCCCCCCAGGGCCACATTGGCGGCCCGCGCCGTCTCGCCCACCACCAGCACCACCAGCGGGGC
>JANWZF010000334.1 GCA_025054905.1 Tepidimonas sp. | reverse complement strand
GGCAACGTGGGCCACCAGTCACCAAGGTGGGCCGCTTGCAGCGCGGCGCGCACACGGGCCTCGTCGGGGTGGGGGTCGCCCAGCGCCACATTGGCGCGCACGCTGTCGTTGAGCATCACGACGTCCTGGCTGACCATCGCGAACTGGCGGCGCAGGGACACCAGATCCCACTCGCGCACATCACGTCCGTCCAGCAACACCTGGCCGCGCTCGGCTTCGACAAAGCGCGGCAGCAGGTTGACCAGCGTCGTCTTGCCAGCCCCGGAGGGTCCCACCAGCGCCACCACCTCGCCAGGCCGCAGCTGCAGTGTCACTCCGCGCAGGGCATGTCCCTTGCCCTGCCGGTAGCGCACCCACACCTCGTGCAGCGTCACCTCGCCGCGCGCACGCGGCGTGGCGTGCGTTCCCCCGCTTTGCAGCGGCGTGGCGTCGATCAGCGCCAGCCCCCGCTCCAGCGCCGCCAGTCCGCGCGTGATCGGTGTGGCCACATCGGCCAGCTGTTTCAGCGGCGCCACCAGCATCAGCATCGCCGTCACGAAGCCCACGAAACTGCCCACCGACACCCCGCTTTGGGCCTGCCACAGCGCAATCACGATCACCGCCGACAGCGCCGCAGCGGCCAGCAGCTGCGTCAACGGCGTCATCAGCGCGGCGGCCACGGTGCTTTTGAGGGCCAGTCCACGCAGCGTGGCGTTGAGCCGGTCAAAGCGCGCCTGCTGCTGCGGCTGCGCCTCGTGCAGCCGGATCAGACGATGCGCCAGCACATTTTCTTCGACCACGTAGGCCAGCGCATCGGTGGCGTCCTGGCTGCGCCGCGTCACGCCGTAGAGCCGGCGCGACAGGACCCGCATCCCCCAGGCCAGCGGCGGAAACATCGCCAGCACCACCAGTGTCAGCGCCCAGTTGAGCCACAGCAGGTAGGCCAGCAGCGCCGCCAGCGTCAGCACGGTGCGCACCAACGTCAGCAGGGCGCCGACCAGCTGGGCGGCGCCGCCGTTGGCCTCGTACACGACGGTGTTGGACAGCTGGCTGGCGCTTTGCTCGGCAAACAGCTTGAGCTCGGCGTGGCCCAGACGCTCGAACATCGCGCGGCGCAGCGCCACCATGCCGCCATTGGCGGTGTAGGCCAACCCGTACTGCGCCACGAAGGTGGCCAGGCCCCGCAGCGCAAACAACCCCACCAGCGCCACCGGCACCGCCCACAGCGGCACGCGCCCAGCCACGAAGCCCTCGTCCAGCAGGATCTTGAGCAGCGCCGGAATCGCCGGTTCGGTGGCCGCGGCCAGCAGCGCCCCCAGCAGGGCCAGCGCCAGACCGGCGCGCGCCGGCCGGAAATAGGGCCAAAGACGGCGCAGCCGCGCCAGCAGGGGCGGGCGGGCACAGATTGAAGGGGCAGCGTCGGCGTCGGGCAAGGCGGGCAGCAGGGGTCAGGAACTCAGGGGCGCAATCTGGGGTCAGCCAGTAGGAATCCGCTATTATCGGCGCGCGTGGCCGGCCTGCTCAGTC
Source organism: Tepidimonas sp. (assembly GCA_025054905.1). Classification (GTDB taxonomy): domain Bacteria; phylum Pseudomonadota; class Gammaproteobacteria; order Burkholderiales; family Burkholderiaceae_C; genus Tepidimonas. Next base: position 852 of record JANWZF010000334.1, on the reverse strand, counting down.
TAGGGGTCTAAGAAGGCAGGCAGACGTCATTGCCCGATCCAGTGTCCCTGCTGCCTGCAGCGGGCAGAATTGTTGTTCCAGATTCAAGACCGCATGATTCCGCCCAACGAACCGCAGCTTCGAGCCCAACAGGGTTGCCGCGCCGCGGCGGCCTTGCCGCTGTTGCGGCGGCGCTTTCTCGGCCAGACCGCCGCGCTGGCGCTGGCGGCCTGGGGCGCCCCGTCGGCGTGGGCGCAGTTTCGCGTCGAAGTCACCGGGGTCGGGCTGCAGCAGATCCCGTTTGCGATCGCGCCGTTTCGGGCCCCTTCCGGTCTGCCGCAGGACGTGGCGGCCATTGTGGCCGCGGACCTGGTGCGCAGCGGCGTGCTGCGTCAGGTGCCCTCCAACGCCGCCGGGCTGGACGAGACCGCCCGCCCTGATCTGGCACCGTGGAAGGCCCAGGGGGTCGACGCGCTGGTGACGGGCAGCGTACGGCCGCTGGCCGACGGGCGGTTCGATGTGCGCTTCCGGCTGTGGGACGCGGTGCGCGGCACCGATCTGGGCGGTCTGAGCTACCCGGTCGGAGCCAGCCAGCTGCGTTTGGCCGCGCATCGCATCGCCGACTACGTGTACGAAAAGCTCACTGGCGAGCGTGGGGTGTTTTCCACCCGCATCGCCTACGTCGGCGAGCTGGGCGGGCAGTTTCGCTTGTGGGTGGCGGATGCCGATGGCGAAAACGCCCAGGCGGCACTGTCCAGCAGCGAGCCGATCATCTCGCCGGCCTGGTCGCCCAACGGGCAGCAGCTGGCCTATGTGTCGTTCGAGGCGCGCAAGCCCGTCATCTACGCGCACGACCTGGCCAGTGGTCGGCGC
>JANWZF010000309.1 GCA_025054905.1 Tepidimonas sp. | reverse complement strand
GTCGTCTGGCGGTGGCCGCAACCGCACGCCCCGCCGTACGCCCACGCTTGAAACCCTGTGGGCCCGTGGCGTCCAAGCCCACTGGCCTTGCCTACAGGGGGCATCCTGCGCCTGCGGGGGATACCTCGCGGCCTCAGCGGGCTGCCAAGGTCTATGTCGATGACACCGCGGAGGTGCCTGGTGCACGCCTCCGCCTCGACCCTCAACCCTCAACCGAGTTTTCTGGAGACGTTCGATGATGACTGGCATGGTTTCTCGCGCTGCTTGGGCGGGTGCGCTGCTGGCGTTGACCGGCATGGTCTGGGCCCAAACGGTGCGGATCGAGGATCCCTGGGTGCGCGGCACTGTGGCGCAGCAGAAGGCCACCGGGGCCTTCATGCGCCTGACCGCCCCGGAAAACATGAAGCTCGTGGCTGCCGAGTCCCCCGTGGCCGGCGTGGTGGAAATCCACGAAATGGCCATGGACGGCGACGTGATGCGCATGCGCGCGATCGCCGCGCTGCCGCTGCCGGCGGGCCGCCCGGTGGAACTCAAGCCCGGCGGCCACCACGTGATGCTGATGGATCTGAAGCGTCCGCTGAGCGCTGGCGAGACCGTGCCGCTGACGTTGGTGTTCGAAGGGGCCAACGGCCAGCGCGTACGTCAGGACGTGCAGGCCAGGGTGATGGCGCTGGGTGGCCAACACGGCGGCGCGATGGCGCCAGGCGGTCATGGCGCGCACAAGCACTGAGCCGCTGCAGGCGATCAACCGCTTTGAGGAGCCCGCCATGCTGCCACGGCACATGCGTTCCATTCCCACCCTGTTGGTGACCACGGCGTTGCTGGCCTGGGCCTCAGTGGCCCAGGCGCGCACCAGCGTGCTCGATGACAGCACGCCAATCGTTGAGCTGATGCCGCTGGTGATCAAGCACGAAGCGCACCTCAACTTCAGCGACGCCCAGCGTCAGGCCCTGGAGCAGTTTCGCAAAGAGAACATGCCGCGCCGTGTGGCGCTGATCCAGCGCATCCGCACGTTGCGCGGCGAGCTGCGCTTGGCCATTCTGGACCATGCCCCTCAGGCCCGGCGCGACGAGCTGCGGCAGGCCCTGCTGCAAGCCGAGCAGGAGCATCTGCAGCTGCGCGAGCGCTGCGTCGAGTTCGTGCGAGCGACCCTGACGGCAGAGCAGTTTGCCCAGCTGCGGCAGTGGTACCTGAACGGCTTGCAATAGGAGGCCGGGCCATGCTGCTGCCGACTGAGCAGGGAGCCGCCGGGGCATCCGGCCGGGTGCTTGCGCCGCGTCAGGTGGTGTTCGAGGTTGGGAGTCAGGACGGCCCGTGGCGGGTGTTGCGGGGACTGGTGCTGCTGGACCGGCCCAGCCGTGACGGTGCGCTACCGGTGATGCTGGCCGAGCCGGGAGACTGGCTGGGCATCGACGCACTGGCCGGGCGGCCGCATGGCTGGCGGGCCATCTGCATCACTCCCGCGGTGCTGGCGGGTCCCGTCACTCCCCGCGACGAGGGTGAACGGGCCCGCTGGTCCACCGAGGCCCTGCTGCAGCTGCCTGAGCGCGCCCACGCGATGGCCATGCTGCGCACCGGTCCGGTGCGCCAGCGGCTGCTGGCGCTGCTGCGGCTGCTGGCGCGGCCCGATGTGCTGGGCACGGGATCGGATGCCGCGGCGCTGCGGTCGCGCCTGCCGCCGCTGCGGGTGCTGGCCGAACTGGTGGACGCCAAGCACGAAACCGTTTGCCGGGCCCTGGCCGGGCTGCTGCCGCGCGGCGCAGGGGCAGCTTGCCCCGTGGGAGGGTGGGCCAACCCGCTGCCAGCGTAAGGCCCCTGGCGCCGCGCGCTCGCAGTCAGAGACAGCGCCCGACTGGGCGCAGCGCGCGGCGATCAGGCCAGCGCGGGTTGACGCACGGCCGGCGCGGGGGCGGCCGCCGCTGCCGCGCCGCGCTCGAACGTCACCACATGATCCACCGCAGCGCGGATGCCGATCCACTCCCCGATGGCGTGGTCGTGGTGCGAAGGCACGTTGACCTGCAACAGCTGGCCGTCGGCCAGCCGCAGCGTGTAGAGGAACGCGGCGCCGCGGAACGCCTTGCGTACGATTTCCGCGCGAAACGGCGAGCTGTCGTCGTGCACCACGTCGTCGGCGCGCAACAGCACCTCGCACAGCCCATCGGCGAACGCGCTGGGCAGCGGGCACTCGGCGACGTCTTCCAGTTCTCCCAGCGGGGTCTGCACCACCACGCGCTGCCCGCGTGCGACGATGCGCGCCGGGGCAAACACCCCATGCCCAATGAATTCGGCCACGAAGCGTGTGGCCGGGCGGTGGTACAGCGTGTAGGCGTCGTCCCACTGGTGCAGCCGCCCCTCGTGCATCACCCCGATCACGTCGCCCACTGCAAACGCCTCCATCTGGTCGTGCGTGACGAACAGCGCCGTGATACCAGCCGCTTTCAGGATGGTGCGCAGCTCATGCGCCAGCCGTTCGCGCAAATCCACATCGAGGTTGGAAAACGGCTCATCCAGCAGCAGCAGCCGGGGCTGGGGCGCCAGCGCGCGGGCCAGCGCCACCCGCTGCTGCTGCCCGCCCGACAGCTCATGGGGCATGCGCTGCTCGTAACCCTGCAGGCCCACCAGCGCCAGCACCTCGGCCACGCGCGCCAGCCGCTGCGCCCTCGGCAGGCCGTGCAGCCCAAA
>JANWZF010000301.1 GCA_025054905.1 Tepidimonas sp. | reverse complement strand
TCCACCTCGGGCGCCGGCGTCGCCGCTGCTGCCGTCCGCGCCGCCTCACGCTCCGCGCGGGCGCGCTCGGCAGCCTCGCGCGCCAACCGCGCCTCCTCGGCCGCACGCGCTTCGGCCTCTTCGCGCTCGCGGCGGCGGCGGGCCAGCTCCTCTTCTTCCTGTCGCAACCGTTCGGCCTGCAGACGCGCCTCTTCCTCGCGGCGGGCCAGCTCGGCTGCACGCTGCGCCTCCTCGGCTTCGGCAGCGGCCTGCTGCGCGGCGGCTTCAGCGGCGCTGGCGCCCACCACCGGCTCGTCGTCGCGCTTGATGAAGGTGCGCTTCTTGCGCACCTCCACCTGGATTGTGCGCGCGCGGCCCGTGGCATCGGCCTGCTTGATTTCGGTGGTGGACTTTTTGGTCAGCGTGATCTTGCGCCGCTCCTGCCCGAGCGTGCCGTGCGCCGCCTTCAGATAAGCCAGCAGACGCTGCTTGTCCACCTCGGTGACGGGGTCGCTGCCAGCCTGCTTGCGCACGCCCGCAGCGGCGAACTGCTCCAGCAGCAGCGAGACGGGTTTGTTCAGCTCGGCAGCGAATTCGGCGACGGTGTTGCTCGACATAGGGTTCCTTCATTCTTCTGCAGGTCGGCCGATCAGCTGCGGGCAGCGGCCTGATCGTCGGAGAACCAGTGCGCGCGCGCCTTCATGATCAGCGCCGTGGCCTCCTCACGGTCCTGCCCGGTGATGTCCACCAACTCGTCCACCGACAGGTCCGCCAGATCGTCCAGGGTGTGCACACCCGCCTCCGCCAGCTTGGCGATCAGGTCGGTGTTGAGACCCTCCAGCGTGCGCAGATCCTGCGACACCTCCTCGACGCTTTCTTCCTTGGCGATTTCCATCGTCAGCAGGGCATCTTTAGCGCGGGCGCGCAGCTCGTTGACGGTCTCCTCATCCAGCGCTTCGATCTCCAGCATTTCCTGCAGCGGCACGTACGCCACTTCCTCCAGGCTGGTGAAGCCCTCCTCGATCAGGATGTCGGCAATTTCCTCATCCACGTCGAGCTTGCTCATGAACAGCTCACGCAGCGCCTGGCGCTCCTGCGCCTGCTTGGCGGCCGACTCTTCCGCCGTCATGATGTTGATCTTCCAGCCGGTTAGCTCCGAGGCCAGGCGCACGTTCTGGCCGCCCCGGCCAATCGCGATGGCCAGATTCTCCTCATCGACCACGACGTCCATCGCATGGCGCTCCTCGTCCACGACGATCGACTGCACCGCCGCCGGCGCCAGCGCCGCAATCACGAACTGCGCCGGATCCTCGCTCCACAGCACGATGTCCACGCGCTCGCCGGCCAGCTCGCTGCTGACCGCGTTGACGCGCGAGCCCCGCACGCCGATGCAGGTGCCGATCGGATCGATGCGCCGGTCGTGCGACAGCACCGCGATCTTGGCGCGGCTGCCCGGATCGCGCGCGCAGGCCTTGATTTCCAGCAGCCCCTGCTCGATTTCCGGCACTTCCTGGCGGAACAGCTCGATCATGAACTCCGGCGCTGCACGCGACAGCAGGATCGGCGCGCCGCGCAGCGTGGGGTCGACTTCCACGATCAGCGCGCGGATGCGGTCACCGGTGCGGAAGTTCTCCTTGGGGATCATCTCGCTGCGCTTCAAGCGGCCTTCCACACGCCCGCTCTCGGCGATGATGTCGCCCTTGTCCATGCGTTTGACCGTGCCCACGAAAATCTTGTCGCCGCGCGACAAAAAGTCGTTGAGCAGCATCTCGCGCTCGGCGTCGCGGATTTTTTGCAGGATCACCTGCTTGGCCGCCTGCGCACCGATGCGGCCGATCGGCACGCTCTCGATCGGTTTTTCGATGTAGTCGCCCACCTGGATACCGGGATACTCATCGACGACATCGGAATAAAGTTCCTCGGCCTGCGGGTTTTGCAAGCCGGCCTCATCGGGTACCACCTTCCAGCGGCGAAACGTCTCGTAGGCCCCGGTATCCGGGTCGATCTGCACGCGCACGTCGGCTTCCCCGCCCAGCAGCTTCTTGGTCGCCGATGCCAGCGCCGCCTCCACGGCCCCCAACACCACGCGCGGCTCCACGTTCTTTTCGCGCGAGATGGCATCGATCAACATCAACATTTCACGGTTCATCGCGGTCGGCCTTTCGTTGCTGCCTGCTCGTCATTCGTTGCATTCATGCCTGCGGAGCGCGACCACCCGGCCGCCGCCCCGAAAAATCCACCACCGGCGCCAGCCGCGCCTCACGCACCTCATCCAGCGTGAAACCCAGCACCTGCACCGACTCGGGCTCGGCGCTTTTGCCTGGCGCGGCCGCGCTGCGCCGCTGGCCGGCGCGGGCGGGCGGCTCAGCCGGCAGCAACTCCAGCTGCCAGGCGCCCTGGTCCGACCCGCGGCGCAGCACGCCGCGGAACTTGCGCCGCGCCGGTGCGGCCAGCCCCGCCCCGGCCGCCCCGATGGGCGCACGCAGCGTGACCTCCACCACCTCGCCCTCGAAACGCTCGTAGTCACGCGGCTGGCGCAGCGGCCGGTCGATGCCGGGCGAGCCGACCTCCAGCCGCTTGTAGTCCACCCCTTCGACCTCCAGCACCACCTGCAGCTGGCGCGTCACGCGCTCGCAGTCATCCACGGTGATGAAGCGCTCGGCCTGCTGCGGCTGCCACGGCCAGTCGATCGTCACGCGCAGCATCCCCCCGGCGGACCGCTCCAGGTCCACCAGCTCGTAACCCAGTCCGGCCACGGTCTGGGCCACCGTCTGCTGCCAATTCATCCCCATGCGTGCGCTGCCGTCTTTCGTGTCTGTCCGAAGCGTTGGGCGCGACCAAAAAAAATGGGCCGGTATGCACCCGCCCATTCGGTCGCGACTCTGTTATTCTACCACCGAAGTGCTCCGCGCGTGAAGGACGTTGGTGCTTCGGCCAACATGCGCCGCCCCACCCCACGATCCTGCCCACCCATGATCGACGTTTACTCTTGGCCCACGCCCAACGGCCACAAGGTTCACATCGCCCTGGAAGAATGCGGCCTGCGCCTGGGGCGTCACTGGCGGGTGCACGCAGTGGACATCACACGGGGTGAGCAGTTCCAACCCGAATTTCTGCGCATCAGCCCCAACAACAAGATTCCAGCCCTCGTCGACCCCGACGGCCCGGACGGCAAGCCCATCGCCCTGTTCGAGTCAGGCGCCATCCTGCTGTACCTGGCCAGCAAGACCGGCAAGCTCTTGCCCCGTGGGGATCGCCAGCGCTGGGAAGTGCTGCAATGGCTGATGTTTCAGATGGCCGGCGTTGGGCCCATGCTGGGCCAGGCGCACCACTTCCGGCTCTACGCCCCTCAAAAAATCGACTACGCCATCGAGCGCTACACCAACGAGGCACGCCGGCTGTACGGTGTCATGCAACGGCGCCTGCAGCGCAGCCCCTGGCTGGGCGGGCGCACCTACAGCATCGCCGATGTGGCCACCTTCCCATGGATCCGCCCGTGGCAAAACCAGGGTGTGCAGCTGGACGACTACCCGGCGGTGCGCGCGTGGTTTGAGCGCATCGCCGCCCGCCCGGCCGTGCAGCGCGGACTGCAGGTGCTGGCCGAGGCACGCAAACCCCTGGACCAGCAAGCGCGCCAGACGCTGTTTGGCACGACGCCATCGGCCGCGCGCTAAGACCGCCCTCCCCGGCCGCCGCAGCCCCGCTACAATTCCCCCTGCGTCGGAGCGTAGCGCAGTCTGGTAGCGCATCTGCTTTGGGAGCAGAGGGTCGAAGGTTCGAATCCTTTCGCTCCGACCACCCGCACACCCCCAGCCGTCCGTAGCTCAGCTGGATAGAGCAACGGCCTTCTAAGCCGTGGGTCGGGGGTTCGAGCCCCTCCGGACGGGCCAGTCTTGGGCCTTTCCTACTCCACTGTTTCCCACGCATCTGCCCCGGGCCTACCGTGGGCTACTGCCGCATCTACGGTATTTGTCCAGGCATTGCTTAGGCCCTATACGCGCGCCAGGCAGGGCTCTTTGTTACCATCGGGCCCCATGACCGTCACCATCAAGGATGCCGCCGGCATCGAGGGTATGCGGGTGGCCGGGCGTCTGGCCGCCGAGGTGCTCGACTACCTCGCCCCCTTTGTGCGGCCGGGCGTGACCACCAACGAGCTGGACCGCCTGGCGCACGACTACATCGTCAACGTGCAAGGAGCCATCCCCGCCCCGCTCAACTACGCCCCCAATGGGTACCAGCCCTACCCCAAGAGCATCTGCACCTCGGTCAACCACGTGGTGTGCCACGGGATCCCCAACGACAAGCCGCTCAAGAAGGGCGATATCGTCAACATCGACGTGACCGTCATCAAAGACGGCTGGCATGGGGACACGAGCCGCATGTTTTATGTCGGGGAAGTGGCGCCCCACGCCCGCCGCTTGTGCGAGATCACCTACCAGGCGATGTGGAAGGGCATCGAGCTGGTGCGCCCGGGCACGCGGCTGGGCGACATTGGGCACGCAATCCAGCGCTTTGCCGAAGCCGCGGGCTACAGCGTGGTGCGCGAGTTTTGTGGTCACGGGATTGGCCGTCGCTTTCACGAAGATCCGCAGGTACTGCACTACGGCCAGCCTGGCACGGGCATGGAGCTGCGTGCGGGCATGACGTTCACGATCGAGCCGATGATCAACCAGGGCCGGCGTGAAATCCGTGAGCTGGGCGACGGTTGGACGATCGTGACCAAGGATCGGATGCTGTCGGCCCAGTGGGAACACACGGTGCTGTGCACCGAGGATGGCTATGAGGTGTTGACGTTGTCGCCTGGAGCGCCACCGCCACCGACGTTTATCCGAGCGGCGGGGACGGTCGCGCCCGCGTAGCGGCCCTCAGACTGGCACGGACCTTGCTTACTCGACGGGGTCATGCAAACCGCTGCTTCTGGGGAGCCTGACCTGCTGGCGTCGCTGCGCGATCAGCATCGCCAGGGCAAGGCCGAGGTGTTGGCCGCCATCGAGGCGCTGGGAGGCCGCAGCGCCGGGGTACACCGCTGCCTGCGGCGGCTGGCTGGCCTGACCGATCGCACGCTGCGGCAGCTCTGGCGCACGCTGGGCATGCCCCGCCCGCTGGCGCTGCTGGCGGTGGGAGGCTACGGGCGCGGCGAGCTGTTCCCCTACTCCGACGTGGATGTGCTGGTGCTGCTGCCGGCTGAGGCCACCGAGTTGCAGCGCCGTGCGGTGGAGCGCTTTGTGGGGGCCTGCTGGGATGTGGGGTTGGAAATCGGCTCCAGCGCCCGCACGATGGAGGAGTGCCTGCATGAGGCCGCCTGCGACATCAGCGTGCAGACCGCGCTGCTGGAGGCGCGCTGGCTGGCCGGTCCGCGCGCACGGGCTGCCGAGCTGCAGCGCCGCGTGCAGCAGGCGCTGGATCCGCTGGCGTTTTGCCGTGCCAAGCAGTTCGAGATGCAGCAGCGCCACCAGCGCTTTGAGAACACCCCCTATGCACTGGAGCCCAATTGCAAGGAGTCGCCCGGGGGACTGCGCGATTTGCACGTGATTCTGTGGGTGGCCAAGGCCGCCGGGCTGGGCCGCACGTGGACCGAGTTGGCCCGTCGCGGCCTGGCCACCGCGCACGAGGCGCGCCAGCTGCGCGCCAACGAGGCGCTGCTGAGCCTGATCCGTGCGCGGCTGCACGTGCTGGCACGCCGGCGCGAGGACCGGCTGGTGTTCGATCTGCAGTCTGCGCTGGCCAGCGCGTTTGGGCTGGAGTCGCCGCCACCGGCCACCGAAGGGCGTGAGCAGACCGCCCGGCGCGTGCGCCGCGCCAGCGAGCGGCTGATGCGGCGCTACTACTGGGCGGCCAAGGCGGTGACGCAGCTGAACCAGATTCTGCTGCTCAACATCCGCGAACGGCTGGAGCACGACTCAACCCATCCCACGCAGCTGCGCCCGATCAACGAGCGCTTTGCCGAGCGCGACGGGATGCTGGAGGTCGTGCGCGACGATCTGTACTGGCACGAGCCGCACGCGATCCTGGAAACGTTTTTGCTGTATCAGCAAATCCCGGGTATCAAGGGGCTGTCGGCGCGCACGCTGCGCGCGCTGTACAACGCGCGGCCGGTGATGAACGCAGCGTTTCGGCGCGATCCGGTCAATCGGCGCACGTTCATGCAGATCCTGCAGCAGCCGCAGGGGATCACGCATGCGTTTCGGCTGATGAACCAGACCTCGGTGCTGGGGCGTTATCTGTGGCCGTTTCGGCACACGGTGGGCCAGATGCAGCACGACCTGTTCCACGTCTACACGGTGGACCAGCACATCCTGATGGTGCTGCGCAATGTGCGTCGCTTCTTCATCCCCGAGCACGCACACGAGTACCCGTTTTGCTCGCAGTTGGCCGCGGGCTGGGACAAGCCGTGGATCCTGTACGTGGCGGCACTGTTTCACGACATTGCCAAGGGCCGTGGCGGCGATCATTCGGAGCTGGGCGCGCGCGACGTGATGATCTTTGCCCGTCAGCATGGCATCGCGCGCGAGGACGCCGAGCTGATCCGCTTTCTGGTGGCCGAACATCTGACGATGAGCCAGGTGGCGCAGCGGCAGGACACGAGCGACCCGGAGGTGGTGCGCGCCTTTGCGCGCCGCGTCGGCGACGAGCGGCGCCTGACGGGGCTGTATCTGCTGACGGTGGCCGACATCCGCGGCACCAGCCCCAAGGTGTGGAACGGCTGGAAAGCTCGGTTGCTGGAGGATTTGTACCGCGCCACGCTGCGCGTGCTGGGTGGCGGTGCCCCCGATCCCCACGCCGAGGTGGAGGCGCGCAAGCGCGAGGCTCTGGCGCTGCTGGCGCTGCACGCGCTGCCCCACCAGGCGCATGTGGCGCTGTGGGGGCGGCTGGATGTGGGCTACTTCATGCGCCACAGCGCCGATGAAATCGCGTGGCATACGCGCCACCTGTCGCGTGCGCTGGCGCAGGCCGGGGCCTCGGCGGCCCCCACGGTCGTGCGCGCGCGCCTGTCGCCGGTGGGCGAGGGGCTGCAGGTGATGGTCTACACCGCCGACCAGCCGGATTTGTTCGCCCGCATCTGCGGTTATTTCGATCAGGCGGGGTTTTCGATTCTGGACGCCAAGATCCACACGACCGCCGACGGCTACGCGCTGGATACGTTTCAGGTGGCCACCGAGACGATGCCGCAGCACTACCGCGAACTGGTCACGCTGGTGGAAAGCGGGCTGCCCGCGGCGCTGGCTCCGCAGGCAGCGCTGCCGGCCCCCGCGCGCGCGCGGCTGTCGCGGCGGATGCGCAGTTTTCCGGTGCTGCCGCGCGTGACACTGCAGCCTGATGAGCGCGGTCAGCGCTGGCTGCTGTCGATTTCCGCCAGCGACCGCAAAGGGCTGCTGTACCGCATCGCCCAGGTGTTCGCACGGCACCGGGTGCAGCTGCAACTGGCCAAGATCACGACGCTGGGCGAGCGGGTGGAGGATACGTTTGTCGTCAGCGGCCCGGCGCTGCACGTGACCCGGGAACAAGCGCAGCTGACCCAGGATCTGCTGGAAGTGCTGGACCAACCCTGATGCGGCGCGCTACGATGCGCGGGCGGCCACGACGCTGCCCGTGCCGCGGGTGCCACAGCCTGCCGAGGAGACCCACCATGCCATCACCGCGTCTTCTTGTCCATCCTGCCGTGGTGACGATGCCAGCGGTCGCCCGCTGGGGAGCCATCGCCCTGCTGGCCGCCGCCCTCCTGGGCTCACCGTCGGCCCGCGCCGAAGGGCCGGCTATTTTTCGCGACGCCGACCTGAAGCTGGGTGAGCAGCTGATCCGGCAGCACCGCTGCACGCAGTGCCACATGGAAAAGGTCGGTGGCGACGGCAGCGCGATCTACCGGCCGCAGGGGCGCATCAACACCGCCGGTCTGCTGCGCGGCATGGTGGAGCAATGCAACGCCGCGCTGAACCTGCAGATGTGGCCTGAGGAGGTCACCGCCGTGGCGGCGGTGCTCAACCGCGACCACTACAAGTTCAAGGACTGAGCAGCGCGCGCAGGCCGGCTTCGTCCAACACCGGCACCCCCAGCGCAAGCGCCTTGTCCAGCTTGCTGCCTGCGGCCTGGCCGGCCACGACGTAGTCGGTCTTGCGGCTCACCGAGTCGCTGACCCGCCCTCCGGCGGCCTCGATCAGCGCTTTGGCCTGCTCGCGCGTCAGGGTGGGCAGCGTGCCGGTCAGCACCAGCGTCTTGCCCGCCAGTGGCTGCGGCCCGGCGGCGGCGATGGCCGGCCCCTCATCCCAGTGCACGCCGCAGGCGCGCAACTGCTCGACCACTTCGCGGTTGTGGGGCTGGTCGAAAAAGGTGCGAATGCTGCGCGCCACCACCGGCCCGACGTCAGGCACCTGCTGCAGCGCCTCCTCGCTGGCGTCCATGATCGCCTCCAGCCGGCCGAAGTGGCGCGCCAGGTCGCGCGCGGTGCTTTCGCCCACGTGGCGAATGCCCAAGGCGTACAGAAAGCGCGCCAGCGTGGTGGCCTTGGAGCGTTCGATGGCCGCCAGCACGTTGCCCGCTGATTTGTCGGCCATGCGCGGCAGTTCGGCCAGCTGGCGCAGGCCCAGCCGGTACAGGTCGGCCACCGTGCGCACCAGCCCCCCGTCGACGAGCTGGTCCACCAGTTTGTCGCCCAGGCCTTCGATGTCCATCGCCCGGCGCTGCGCGAAGTGCAGGATGGCCTGCTTGCGCTGCGCCGGGCAGTACAGGCCGCCGCTGCAGCGGTGGTCCACCTCGCCGGGCTCGCGCACGACCGCACTGCCGCACACCGGACACTGCGCAGGCATGCAAAACGGCTCGCCACGCGGCTGCGGCAGCGGTGGCGCCACGGCCACCACCTCCGGGATGACGTCGCCAGCGCGGCGCACGATGACGGTGTCGCCCACCCGCACGTCTTTGCGCAGCACTTCGTCCTCGTTGTGCAGGGTGGCGTTGGTCACCGTCACGCCGCCGACGAACACTGGCTCCAGCTTGGCCACGGGGGTCAGCTTGCCGGTGCGGCCCACCTGCACGTCAATGGCCAGCACGCGGGTCAGCATCTCCTGCGCCGGGTATTTGTGCGCCAGCGCCCAGCGCGGCTCGCGCGTGACGAACCCCAGGCGCTGCTGCCAGTCCAGCCGGTCCACCTTGTAGACCACGCCGTCGATGTCAAACGGCAGCGCGTCGCGCTGCTGGCCCAGGCGCCGGTGGTAATCGGCCAGGGCCTGTCCACCGGCGCAGCGCTCGGCCAGATCTGTCACCGCAAAGCCCCATTCGCGCAGCGCCTGCAAGACCTGCCAGTGGCGCTCGAAGGTCGGGCCGCCCTGCTCAGCCGGGGTGACATCGCCCAGGCCGTAGGCAAAAAAGCTCAGCGGACGCGCGGCGGCCACCGCGGGGTCGAGCTGGCGCACCGCCCCGGCAGCGGCATTGCGTGGATTGACGAAGGTTTTGTCCTGCCGCTGGCGCTGGCGTTCGTTGAGCGCTTCGAAGTCATCGCGGCGCATGTACACCTCGCCGCGCACTTCCAACCGCGGGATGCGCTGCGCCGTCTCGCGCAGGCGCAGCGGCACCTGGCCAATGGTGCGCACGGTGTGCGTGACGTCTTCGCCGGTCAGGCCATCGCCACGCGTGGCCGCGCGCACCAACACCCCGTGCTCATAATGCAGGGCGATGGCCAGACCATCAAACTTGGGCTCGGCCACGTAGTCCACCGGGGCGTCGTCGGGCCCCAGCCCCAGTTCTTTGCGGATGCGGGCGTCGAACGCCAGCGCCGCCTCGGGCGAGGTGTCGGTTTCGGTGCGGATCGACAGCATCGGCACCCGATGCGGCACGGGCGCAAAGGCCTGCAGCGGCTGGCCGCCAACGCGCTGCGTGGGGGAGTCGGGCGTCACCCACTGGGGGTAACGCGCCTCCAGCACCCGCAGCTCCTCCATCAGCCGGTCATACTCGGCATCCGGTATTTGCGGATCGTCCAGCACGTAGTAGCGCCAGGCGTGGTACGCGAGCTGTTCGCGCAGCTCCAGCAGGCGCTGCCGGTCAGCAGCCTCGCTGCGGGCCCACAGGTCCGCTTGGTCGGTCGGGGACATCATTCGGGCAATTATCGCCGCCGCCGCTTAGGCGGGCGTCCAGTTGCGGGGCGGCAGCAGCCGCTGCCCATCGACCGCCTGATAAAGGGTGCCACCCGGCAGGGCAGCCAGCAGCCGCAGCGATTGCTGCACGGCCGCACGCTCCACCGCCACCTCCACGCTGTACGAGGCGCGCAGCCGCTCCAGCACGCGCAGGAAGGTGGCACGCTCGTGCGCCAGACCGGCCAAATCCGCGTGAGCCGCCAGGTCCAGCGCACTGGCGGTGCTGAGCCAGCGCAGCGCGCGCTGCACGGCCAGCGCCAGGCGCCGCAGGCCGTCGCCGTGCTGCTCGAACAGGGTGGGGGCCGCCGCCACACAGGCACACAACAGCGGCGCCCCCAGCAACCGTTGCGCCTGATGCGGATGACGCAGATCGGCCAGCAGATGCAGCGCTCCGTCCAGCTCCAGCCGCGTCAGCAGGGGGTCGCCCCAGGCCAGGGCCTGCACGGTGCCACGCCGCAGCGCCGCTTCGGCGGCCGCCGCCCCTTCCAGCGGCCACCACTGGGATGGCGCCGGGCGGACCCCCCAGCCCTGGGCCAACACCCAGGCGGCCAACCGCGCCGCCGCCTCTTGCCCGTAGGGCACGCCGATGCGCACCTGATTCCACCACAGAGCCTGCACCGGCCGCACGGCCGTGGCCACCCCCAGGCCCAGGTGCGGGGTGCGCACCAGTGCCATCGCGATCCGCAGCTCGGCACCCGCCAGCACCCGCCGCACCAGGCGGTCGAACGGCAGCACGTGCACCTGGGGCAGCGGCGCGTCCTCTGCCCAGCCGTCTTCGCCTCCGTCGGGCAGCCACAGCAGCTCCAGGCGCTCCTGCGCGCAGTAGCCCAGCCGCTCGGCCAACTGCAGCGGCAGCGCGCGCAGGCCCAGGTCACCCTGCATTCGCACCACCCAGCGCTGCGCACCGGCTGAGGCCTGCACCCCAGGCCAGGCCGCCGCAGCCACCCACGCGGCGCCGATGCCCAAGCAGCGCCTTCGGTCCATGCGGTTTCTCCCAGCAAGCGACGCCCGCACGGCGCCGCCGCCCGTGGCTTGCCGGTTTGCAAACCCCAGGCCGGGGTCGAGCTTAGAACGCCCGCGCCATCCTGCCCATACGGGCTTGCCCGAAGCGGGTTGCCCCCAGGCGGCGCGGGGCTCAGGTGGGCCGCCGGTCAGCCAGCGCGTGCGCAATCGTGCCGGGGTCGACGAATTCCAGCTCGCTGCCCAGCGGCACGCCGCGCGCCAGACGGGTCGCCCTCACCCCCAGCGATCGGGCCAACTCCGCGATCACATGCGCGGTGGCCTCGCCCTCGGCGGTGAAGCTCGTGGCCAGGATCAGCTCCTGCACCGGCGGTTCGGCTTGCAAGCGCTGCACCAGC
>JANWZF010000248.1 GCA_025054905.1 Tepidimonas sp. | reverse complement strand
GTCCAACCGTATGGTTGGGGCCAACACCAACGCCCTTGCCTCCAGCATCGTGCTGGTCTGCCGCCAGCGCGCGCCTGACGCCCCCACGGTGAGCCGGCGCGAGTTCCTGCGCGAGCTCAACGCCGTGCTGCCCGAGGCGCTGGAAGAGATGACGCGCGGCGGCGTGCATTCACCGGTGGCGCCGGTGGACCTCTCGCAGGCCATCATCGGCCCGGGCATGGCGATCTTTTCCCAATATGCCGCGGTGCTGGAGGCCGACGGCACGCCGATGTCGGTGCGCACCGCCTTGCGGCTCATCAACCGGTATCTCGCCGAAGACGACTTCGACCCCGACACGCAGTTCTGCCTGCACTGGTTCGAGCAGCACGGCTGGGCCGCAGGCAAATTCGGCGAGGCCGACGTGCTGGCGCGCGCCAAGGGCACGGCGGTGGAGGCGCTGGCCCAGGCCGGCGTGGCCGAGGCTGCCCGCGGCAGCGTGCGCCTGCTCAAGTGGCGCGAATACCCGGCCGACTGGTCGCCTGAGGCCGACGCCCGCACGCCGGTGTGGGAGGCGCTGCACCAGCTGATCCGCGCGCTCAACACCGAGGGCGAATCCGCCGCAGGGGCGCTGCTCGCCCGCATGCCGTCCCGTGCCGAACCCATACGGGCCCTGGCCTACCGGCTCTACACCCTGTGCGAGCGCCAGGGGTGGGCCGAAGACGCCCGCGCCTACAACGAGCTCATCACCGCCTGGGGCGGCATCGAACAGGCATCGGCGGATGCAGGCATCGTGGGCACGCAAACGAAGTTAGGCATTTGAAGAAAGACGACATGACTGGGCCGCAATGGGATTACCCCGGATCACGTTGGTGGAAGTTTGATTTCCACACGCACACACCGGCATCGAACGATACCCCACACTGGCAGGCTGCCATCGGCACGCCCGATGAGGTGACCCCCGAAACATGGCTGCTGCGTTTCATGGCAGCTGGCCTCGATTGCGTGGCCGTGACCGACCACAACAGCGGCGCCTGGGTGGATAAACTCAAGGCTGCTTACGCAGCGATGAAGGCGCAGGCCGACGGCGGCCAGCCGCCCGAGGGCTTCCGTTCGCTGACGCTGTTTCCCGGCGTTGAGATTTCAGCCAACGGCGGGGTGCATGTGCTGGCGATTTTCGACCCTGCGGCCACCACCAGCGACATCGACAGCCTGCTCGGGGCGGTGGGTTACGCTGGAACCAAAGGCGACAGCGACGGTGAGACGAGCAAATCTGTCGCCGAGGTCATCGCCGCGATCCTGAAAGCGGGTGCCATCCCCATCCCGGCCCACGCGGATGCTGCCAAAGGATTGCTGCGCGTCAACCCCGGCACGCGGGAATGCGCCATGTCGACCCATATGGTCAGGCAGGCGCTGGAAGTGGAGGGATTGCTTGCCGTGGAGTGGTGTAACCCGCAGGCTCCTTACCCCGAGGCGGTGGCAAAGCTGGCTGCTCCGCTGGCGCGGGTGCTGGGCAGCGATTGCCACAGTTTCCAGGGCAACCATGCGCCCGGCAGCCGCTACACGTGGGTCAAGATGGCACAGCCCACGCTGGAGGGATTGCGGTTGGCGTTGCTGGATGGCAATGGCGTGTCGATCCGGCGTAGCGACGAGGGGCCATTCGACCCCTTCCGTACACCCGCGCACGTCATCCGCTCGATCGAGATCGACAAGGCGGTTTATATCGGCAACGGTCGGCCGGCGCGGGTGGCGCTGTCGCCGTTTTTCAACGCCATTGTCGGCGGGCGCGGCACGTGTAAATCCACCTTGGTGCATGCGCTGCGGCTGGCCTGCCGGCGCGAGGGCGAACTCAACGCGCTGCCGCAGGATAGCGAGCCACGCGAGCGTTTCGAGGGGTTCCGCAAGGTCAGGAAAGGGTGCGACGACCAAGGCGCTTTGCACGTGGATAGTGTCATCCGCGCCGAATGGCAGCACGAGGATGCGCGCCTGCGCCTGACCTGGCGGGCCGACGGCCAGGGCATGGCGGTAGAGGAATGGCGCGACGGGCAATGGCAGCCTTCGGCCAGCCAGAGCGTCAACCCACAGCGCTTTCCGCTGCGCATCCTCTCGCAGGGCCAGATCGCCGAGATGGCCGGCGGCGGCAGGCAGGCGCTGCTTGCTATCATCGACGAGGCGGCCGGCGTGGCCGCCCTGAAGGAGGCGTTCGATGAAGCGCGCCGGACGTTCTTCGCCCAGCGTGCGCGGCTGCGCGAGATCGACGGCAAGCTCGCCGCGCTGCCGGAGGTGAAGCGGCAGCTCACCGAGACCGAGGCCAAGCTCAAGACGCTGGCGGAAGGTGATCACGCCGCCATCCAGCAGGCCTATGCCCGCGCCCAGCGACAGGGTCGGGCGGTGGATGAAACGCTTGCCCAGCTGCGCGAGGGGGTGGATGTGCTGCGCCAGGCTGCCGAGCGTCTGGTGCTCGACGACTGGCCGCCGCAGCATTTCGATGCAGCGGCGGATGCCGAGATGCTGGCCTGGCGCAAGGAGGCCGACGCATTGCTCGTGCAAGCCCGGCAGCGTCTCGAGCACGAGGCTACCGCGCTGGCGCGAGGGATCGCCCGGCTCGAAAAAGATAACCGGCTACTTGCATGGCGCCAGCGTACCGAGGCGGCGCGGCTAGCCCACCAGCGCCTGCAAGCCAAGCTTGCCGCACAAGGCGTGGCAGACCCACAGGCCTTCGCCCGCCTGACGCAGGAGCACCAACGGCTGGAGCTGCGCGCCAAAGAGTTGCGGCAGTTGCAAACCGCCCACACCGAACTACAGCAGCAGATCGAGGCACAGCAGCGGTTGATCCTTGAGCGCCGACAAGCGATCACTCAGAGACGACAAGCGTTTTTGCAGGAAAAGCTCGCGCGTAACGATTACGTGCGCATCCAGGTCGTCGCCTTTGGTTACGATCCGTTTGCCATCGAGCGCAGCCTGCGGGAATTGATCGAAGTCACTGATGATCGCTTCGCAGACGACATCCTGCAGGCGGATGACGGCGAGGCTCACGGGGGCCTCGCTTACGAGCTGGCGCAGGCCGATGGTACAGAAAACACCGATGCCACAGAAAACACCGATGGCACAGAAAACAGCGATCCCGCCAAGATCAAGCTCGCGAAACTGCAAAAAGTGCGTAATGCGCTCATCGATCGCCCCAGCACCTTGGGGGGACATTTCCGCAACTACCTCGAAAGGAAAGCACAAAAGCCGGAGTTTGCTGACCACGTGCTGACGTGGTTCCCTGAAGACGATCTCAAGATCGAATACCAGCGCGGCGGCCAGTGGTTTCGCATCAGCCGGGGCTCGCAGGGTCAGCGCTCGGCGGCACTGCTTGCTTTTCTGCTTGCCTTTGGCGAGGAGCCCATCGTGCTCGACCAGCCAGAAGACGATTTGGACAACCACCTGATCTACGACCTCATCGTGCGCCAGATCCGCGAGAACAAGTTGCGCCGTCAGCTCATCGTCGTCACTCACAATCCCAATGTGGTGGTCAACGGCGATGCGGAGCTCGTGCACGTGATGGATTTCGGCCAAGGCCAGTGCTACGTCGCCCGGAGTGGGGCGCTGCAAGACAAGGAAGTGCGTGACGAAGTCTGCCGTGTGATGGAGGGTGGCCGCGAGGCCTTCGCCCGCCGTTGGCGCCGCCTGGGCCAGGAGGTGTGAGATGCTGGCTACCCGTAGCGAATTGCTGGAGAAGATCCGCCTGGGTGAAGACAGTTTTCTGGAGCTGAAGGAGGTGAAATTTGCGGGCGGGAAGCTCAGAGGGCCTACCCAAGATACCCTCGCCGACGAACTGGCCGCCTTCGCCAACAGCGCTGGCGGCGTGCTGCTGCTGGGCGTTGCGGATGCGCCGAGGGAAGTCATCGGCATCCCGCTCGAGCGGCTGGACGAGGTAGAGGCCGTGGTACGGCAGGCCTGCGAGCAATCCATCCAGCCGCCGCTGGCGCCCATCATCGAGCGCCTGACCCTGCCCGATGCGTCGGGCGTCGAGCAGCCTGTGATCCGCGTCGAGGTCGCACGCAGCCTGTTCGTACACCAAAGTCCCGGCGGTTATCTGCATCGGGTGGGCTCGTCCAAGCGTCCCATTCCGCCCGACCACCTGGCGCGGTTGTTTCAGCAGCGCAGCCTGTCCAGGCTGATCCGCTTCGACGAGACGCCAGTGCCTAGCGCCACGCTCGCCGATCTGGACGAGGCGCTGTGGCAGCGTTTCGCGCCCGAGCAAAGCGCCGATGCGCCGGAAATCCTGTTGTCCAAGCTCGCCATGGCGGCGAAAGACGACGCCGGCATCTGGCGCCCGACGGTGGCGGGTTTGCTGATGGCCAGCCGGCAGCCGCACCGCCATCTGCCCGGCGCCTTCATCCAGGCCGTTGCCTACACCGGCTCCGAGGTGGCGCCGCAGGCCGAGGCCGCCTATCAGGGTGACGCGCAGGACATCACCGGCCCGCTGGATGAGCAAATTTTTGCAGCCTGTGCTTTCGTGCGCAAAAACATGCAGGTGGGGGCATACAAGCGCGCTGCGGGCGGACGAGTCGATGTCCCACAATTCGATATGACCGCGGTGTTCGAGGCCGTGGTCAACGCCGTGGCGCACCGCGATTATTCGATGGCAGGCAGCAAGGTGCGCCTGCGCTTGTTCACCGACCGACTGGAGCTCTACTCGCCGGGCATGCTGCCCAACACGATGACGCCAGAAAGCCTGCCGTATCGGCAAGTGGCGCGCAACGAGGCGCTGACCAGCCTGCTCGCGCGTTGCCCGGTTGCCGATGATGAACTGACCCGGTATCGCAGCCACATCATGGACAAGCGCGGCGAAGGTGTGGCCATCATTCTGGCGCGCAGCGAGCGACTCTCCGGTAAGCGCCCCCATTACCGAATGAACGATGACAGCGAACTCCTGCTGACGATTTACGCCGCGATCTACGAGGACGATCAACAGTGAGCAAGACTCAGATCAAGCCCTGGCACCAGGTCGTGCAGTTGCGCGACGAGATCACCAATCCGGAGCTCTCGCAGAAACAATTTGCGGCCGACTTATACGACGTCGTGATGGGCCGCAACCCGGGCGTCTATCACGACGTCAAGGAGTTCTTCGCGCTCACGTATCCCACGGTGAAGCTGCGCGATCTGGCGCGCGACGTCACCCACCGTCTGGCAGGCAGGTCCGAGAAGGCGGTGCGGCAGCTGCACATGACCTTCGGCGGCGGCAAGACGCACGCGCTGATCACACTGGTGCATCTGGTGCGCGATCCCGCGCGCTTACCCGACATCCC
>JANWZF010000243.1 GCA_025054905.1 Tepidimonas sp. | reverse complement strand
CGAAAAACTCACCAGCAGGTGACGCGCCGCGCAGTACGCCTGCAGGGTCAGCGGCTGTTGCGCCAAGGGATGGCCGCGGCGCATCGCCACCACGTAACGGCCGTGGTACAGGCGCTGCCACAGAAAGCGCGGCGCCTGCTCCTGCAGATGGGTGGCGCCAAGCTCGGCCAACACCCCCGGAAAATACCCAATGGCCAGATCGACCCCGCCGCCGTCCAGCAGCGAGCGCGGATCGCGGGTCGTCAGCGGCAACACGCGCAGGGTCACACCCGGGGCTTCGCGATCCAGGATCGCCACCAGCCCCGGCATGACCTTGGAGGCCGTCGCATCGGCCATCGCCAGCACGAACGCATCCTGCGCCTGCGCCGGCTCGAACGGCCCTGGTGCCATGGCCTCGCGCAGCCGCTGCAGCGCCTCGCGCACCGTGGGCCACAGTTGCAGCGCGTAGGGCGTGGGCTCCACCCCGTAGCCACTGCGTCGCACCAACTCATCGCCCAGCAGCTCACGCAGCCGCCGCAGCGCGTTGCTGACCGCCGGCTGCGACAACGCCAGGTTGTGCGCCGCCCGCGTCAGGCTGCGCTCGGCCATCACCTCATCGAACACGCGCAGCAGGTTGAGGTCGAGCGTGCGGAAGTTGACCTTATGTATCACCGCTATGAATGTAATCCATTCGAAATCAAAACTTGAAAAGCACTCGGGAAAACCCTAGGCTACATCTATGTTGCACCGCATCATGCAGGAGATCGCCATGAGCACAACCCTGAGCTCAACCACCCCTTCCCCTCGGACCTGGCCGCACGAATCGCACGTTGAAGCTGCACGCCGGGCTGTGGCCCCCCGCGCACTGGCCACACTGCTGCTGGCCGCTGGGGTGGCGGCGCTGGCAGTCGTCACCGACCGTCTGATCGACACCTGGGCCGATGGCCATCTGCTGGCGGCATGGGTGTTGATGTGGGCGGTGGTGTTCCTGGGCAGTGTGCTGCTGGCCTCACCGGCCCGGCACGCGGCCAGCCGGGTCGGTGCCTGGCTGGACCGCTGGGCCCAGCGGCGCGCGCAGGCCAGGGCGGCGGCACGCACGGCAACACTGACCCTTTCCGCCACCTCTGCCGACCCGGACTGTCACGCCCAAGACTGGGCTGAAGCATTGGCGCCGCTCGCCCCCCTACTCCAATCCAAGAGCTATGTGTCGATCTTTGACAGGAATCCGGACGCCACCGAATGGTTCAGCATGCCACATGCACAACGTCACAAACTTTTCTACATCTAAAAGAAATCAAAGATAGATTAAAATAAGAATTTATCTTGTTGACCTGCCATCCATCCGTCATTGGATGGCAGGTCTTTAGTTTTGAGTCAATGGGACCTGCGGACCTTTTACAGCCGTGCCCCATTCATCCCATCACAACAGCAATCAGGGCCAGCAAAAACATCAAAATTGCACCGGCCAACGGAATCAGCCAGGGAATCACGTGTACGATCGATTCGGCCACATCGGGCTCGTGGGACGGATCGGGCGTTTGCGCGTGTGCCATGGTGCGGGGGCTCCTCGTGACGTTGTGCAACGATCTTGATTTTAGTCAAAACCCCACCCGTGACGCATGCGCACAAACCCTGCCTGCGCAGGCGCTGGTGCTGGCCGCCGGCCGTGGGCAGCGCATGCGCCCGCTGTCGGACCACACGCCCAAGCCACTGCTGCCGCTGCGCGGCCAGCCCCTGCTGATGTGGCACGTGCAGGCCCTGGCCCGCGGGGGCGTGCGGCGTTGCGTGATCAACACCGCCTGGCTCGGCGACCAGATCCCGGCGGCACTGGGGCCACGCCAGTCCACCCCTTGGGGGGAGGTGACGCTGCAGTATTCGATGGAGGGGCGCGACTTCGGCCACGCACTGGAG
>JANWZF010000206.1 GCA_025054905.1 Tepidimonas sp. | reverse complement strand
GTGTGCGCGGCAGGCTGAGCGTGCCATGTCCACCCCGATGTCCGCTGTTTCGACGCCAGGACGCCGCCCGTTGATGACGCTGGAAGAGGCGCTGCAGCGCTTGCTGCAGGCGGTGCAGCCGCTGCCGTTGACCGTGGAGCGTGTGCCGCTGGAAGAGGCTGATACCCGGGTGTTGGCCGAAGACGTGGTGGCGGCGCTGGACGTGCCGGGCTTTGACAACAGCCAGATGGACGGCTACGCGGTGCGCGTCGCCGACGTGCAGGCAGCGCTGACCGCGGACCAGCCGCTGCCAGTGACCCAGCGCGTGGCTGCTGGCGACTTTGGCGTGAGCTTGTCGCCCGGCACGGTGGCGCGCATCTTCACCGGTGCGCCGTTGCCTGCGGGGGCCGATGCGGTGGTGATGCAGGAGGAGGCCCAGATCGTCGATCCCCCCCCGGGGGCAGCGCAGCAGCCGGCCCACGGCTGGGTGCGTCTGACCCGTGTGCCCGACCGCGGACAATGGGTTCGACGCCGGGGCGAGGATGTAGCCTGTGCAACGGTGGCGTTGCCAGCGGGGCGCTGGCTGCGGCCGGCTGACCTGGGGGTGGCGGCGTCCCTGGGGGTGCCGCAGCTCAGCGTGCGGCGTCGGTTGCGTGTGGCGCTGGCCCCTACCGGCAACGAGCTGGTGCAGCCTGGGGCCGTGCCCCCCCAGGCGCTGCCGCCCGGGGCCATCTACAACAGCAGCCGCTACCTGTTGGTGCCGCTGTTGCGCCGCCTGGGCATGGAGGTCACGGTGTTGCCGGTGCTGCCCGATGAGCGCACGGCCACCGAGCGCGCGCTGGCCGAGGCGGCGCTGCGCTTCGACGCCATCGTGACCACCGGTGGGGTGTCGGTGGGGGAGGCCGATCACGTCAAGCCGGCCGTGCAGGCATTGGGACAGCTGGATCTGTGGCAGGTGTCGATGAAGCCGGGCAAGCCCTTCATGCACGGCCAGATCGACCGCACCCGGCTGGGTGGGCAGGGGGCGTGCCCTGTGTTCGGTTTGCCTGGCAATCCGGTTTCCAGTTTCGTCACCTTTGTGCTGCTGGCGCGGCCCGCCTTGCTCGCGTTGGCGGGTGTGGCGCCTGCCTCCACGATGCCGTCGCCCCTGCGGGCGCGGGTCGCGTTCGATTGGCCACGGCCGGATGTTCGGCGCGAATTCGTGCGCGTGCGCCGCAATGCCCAAGGTGAGCTGGAGGTCTTTGCGAACCAGAATTCGTCGGTGCTGACCTCGGTGGCGTGGGCCGACGGACTGGCCGACATCCCGGCGGGTGTGACGCTGGCGCGTGGCGATGAGGTCGCGTACTGGCCTTTGGCGGCGTTTTGGGGTTGAATGACAGGGCAGCCCGGCAGGGTGTGGACGAGCGGGCGGGAGCCAAGATGCGCATCACGGTGAAATATTTTGCGGCGCTGCGCGAGCAGCTCGGGGTGGCCGAGGAGGTGTTGGACAGCGAGGCGGCGACGCTGGGCGCGTTGCGCGAGCAACTGCGTGGTCGCGGCGGCGTCTGGTTGGCGGCGCTGGATCCGCAGCGGCCGGTGCGCATGGCGCTGGACCAGGCGATGGCCGGCGCGGACGCTGCCCTGCACGACGGAGCCGAAGTGGCGTTTTTCCCACCGGTGACCGGAGGCTGAGGGCCATGGACGGGCTGCGTCGCCGGGTCTCGATCCAGACCGATGATTTCGATCTGGGGACGGAGGTGGCTGCGCTGCGCCAGGGCGATGCCGCGGTGGGGGCGGTGTGCGCGTTTGTCGGTACCGTGCGCGACGTCAACGACGGCGACGCCGTGGCCACCCTGGAGCTGGAGCACTACCCGGGCATGACCGAGCGCGCCATCGAGGCGATGGTCGACGAGGCGGCGCGGCGCTTCGAGATCCGTGGTGTGCGCATCATCCACCGCGTCGGGGTGTTGCAGCCGCACGATCAGATCGTGCTGGTGGCGGTGACCTCGGCCCACCGGGGCCAGGCCTTTGCCGCCTGCGAATTTTTGATGGATTACCTGAAAACCCAGGCGCCCTTCTGGAAAAAAGAGCACACACCGCAAGGCACGCGCTGGGTGGAGGCACGTCGCAGCGACGATGCCGCGCTTGCCCGCTGGGGGATTGAGGCACGCAACGCTTAAGCGGCGCGCCTGGCGCGGGCGTGGGCGCACGGTCGCCCTTTCCCGGCCGGGATCGAAGGCCGGCTCGGCGATGACCGGGTGCATTGATGCAGGTCAACGACGCCGGACTTGAAAGCGCGGCACAGTCGCCCCACATGGGCATGCAGTCCCACCTTGGAGCCATCCCATGCGGATCGACAAACTCACCACCTCGTTCCAACAAGCCCTGGCCGACGCCCAATCGATGGCGTTGGCCAAGGATCACGCTTACATCGAACCGGCGCACGTGCTGCTGGCCCTGCTGCAGCAAGAGGGTCCGCCGGCCCTGCTGCAGCGCGCCGGCGTCAACGTCGCGCAGCTCAAAAAGGCCGCGGAGGAGGCCGTGCAGCGTCTGCCCCAGGTGCAGGGTCAGGAGCAGGTGCAGGTTGGCCGTGATACCGTCACGCTGCTGCAGGCTGCAGAGAAAGAGGCACTGAAGCGCGGCGACCAGTTCATCGCCAGCGAGCTGTTTCTGCTGGCCCTGGCCGACAGCAAGATCCTGCTGGCCGATGCAGCCCGTGCCGCTGGACTGAACCGCAAGGCGCTGGAGGCCGCCATCGAAGCCGTGCGCGCAGGACAAGCCGTGAACAACCCCGAAGCCGAAAACCAGCGCGAGGCGCTG
>JANWZF010000189.1 GCA_025054905.1 Tepidimonas sp. | reverse complement strand
CCGCGCCAGCCCCAGCCCAGCACGAACAGCACCAGCGTGAAGGCCGCCATCACCGGCAGGTCGCGCGTCAACAGCGCCTCTTCGGCCTGCATCGGGGCGATCACGCCGGCCAGGCCCACCACCGCCAGGGTGTTGAACAGGTTGGAGCCAATGACGTTGCCCAGCGCCAGATCATGCTCGCCTTTGCGGGCCGCCGCCATCGAGGAGGCAAGCTCGGGCAACGACGTGCCGATGGCCACGATGGTCAGGCCAATCACCAGATCGCTGACCCCCAGCGCCTGCGCCACGCTGACCGCACCCCACACCAGTGCGCGCGAGCTGGCCACCAACAGCGCCAGCCCGAGCACCAGCTCGACCCAGGCACGGCCGATCGGCATCGGGTGGGCCTGCAGTTCGGCTTCGGTCTCGGTGGCCAGCGCATCGCTGCCGCTGCGCAGACCTTGCCAGACCGACCAGCCCATCAGCGCCGCAAATACCAGCAGCATCAGGCCGGCTTCCGCGCGGGTGATCTTCAGATCCCAGGCCAGGGCCAGCGCCAGTGCGGTGACTCCTGTCAGGATGGGCAGCTCTTGCCGCAGCACCTGCGAGTGCACGGCGATGGGGCTGATCAGCGCCGTCAGGCCGAGAATGATGCCGATGTTGGCGATGTTGGAACCGTAAGCGTTGCCCAGCGCGATACCCGGATTGCCTTCCAGGGCGGAAAGCACCGAGACGGCCAGCTCCGGCGCCGAGGTGCCAAACCCGATGATGACCGCCCCAATCAGCAGCGGCGGCAGATCGAAGTAGCGCGCGATGGCCGCCGCTGCGGCCACGAAACGGTCGGCTGACCAGACCAGCACGGCCAGGCCGGCCACGATGGCCAACAGGGGAAGCAGCAGTGACATCGTCATGGCAGGTCAGCGACTGAGAAGCGTAGGGCCTGAGGTCCCGCATCGGAAGGAAGGCCCACGTCGCCCGCCACCGAAGGCCTGGCTCGGGGCACCGGCGCATCCTGGTACGCAGGCCCGTGCGAGCGCGATGCAAACATCCCACGGGACGCCAGGGGATACCCTGCCACGTTGGCCCGAGGAAAAGACGCAACGCCCGAGCGGTCAAGGGCTGCCACGTCGTGGTGCCGGAAGCCGGACTCGAACCGGCACGGTGTCGCCACCGGCAGATTTTGAATCTGCTGCGTCTACCTATTTCGCCACTCCGGCCTTGGAACGCGGGTGTTGCCTTCCGCGAGCAGAGCCAAAATTATGGCACAGTCATCGAGCTGCCTGGCCTGGTGCCAGCTTTTGCTCCGTCCTGGTGATCCTCCATGAATCGTTCTAGCGCCTCCCCCTCCTCTGATCAGCATCGTTGCGTGAAGCCGCGGCGGCGTCTGCCGCGCTACCCCACCCTCGAAGATGCCGTTGGCCGCACGCCGCTGGTGGCGCTGCAACGCATCGGCGAGCCCGGCAACCGCCAGCGCGGCAACATCGTGCTGGGCAAGCTGGAAGGCAACAACCCGGCCGGCTCGGTCAAGGACCGGCCCGCGCTGTCGATGATTCGCCGCGCCGAGGAGCGCGGCGAGATCAAGCCCGGCGACACGCTGATCGAGGCCACCAGTGGCAACACCGGCATTGCGCTGGCGATGGCTGCGGCCATCCGCGGCTACCGCATGGTGCTGATCATGCCGGAGGATCTGTCGGTGGAGCGTGCGCAGACCATGAAGGCCTTTGGCGCCGAGCTGATCCTCACCCCCAAAAGCGGCGGCATGGAATACGCGCGTGACCTGGCCGAGAAGATGCAGCGCGAGGGCAAGGGCAAGGTGCTGGACCAGTTCGCCAACCCGGACAATCCCCGCATTCATTACGAGACCACGGGCCCGGAGATCTGGCAGCAGACGCGTGGGCGCATCACGCACTTCGTCAGCGCGATGGGCACCACCGGCACCATCACCGGCGTCAGCCGCTTCCTGAAAGAAAAAAATCCCGCCATCCGCATCATTGGTGCGCAGCCCAGCGAGGGTTCCCGCATTCCCGGCATCCGCAAGTGGCCGCCGCAGTACCTGCCGAAGATCTACGATCCCTCGGGCGTGGACGAGCTGGTCTACGTCAGCCAGGCCGACGCCGAGGCGATGTGCCGGCGCCTGGCGCGCGAGGAGGGCCTCTTCGCCGGCATTTCGGCCGCCGGGGCGTGCTGGGTGGCGCAGCAGATCGCGCAGACGGTGCGCAATGCCACCATCGTCTTCATCGTGTGCGATCGCGGGGATCGCTATCTGTCAACAGGAGTGTTTCCGGCGTGAGGCAAGCTCGGGCCAGCATCAGGGTTTTGCCTAGGGAGCAGGTGGCGCCCGAGGGCTTGCACCTTACAATCGCCGCTCTTGAGAAGGCGAGTCCATGAGCATGCTGCAGATCGACCGAGAATTGGATGCGCGCGGGCTGAACTGCCCGCTGCCCATCCTGAAAGCCAAGAAAGCGCTGGCGGAGATGACCAGCGGCCAGGTGTTGAAGGTCATCGCCACCGACGCGGGTTCGGTGCGCGACTTTCAGGCGTTTGCACGTCAGACCGGCAACGAGCTGCTGCACCAGGAATCCAACGGTGGCGAGCACATCTCGATTCTGAAGCGGCGCTGAGCCCGCCTGCGCCGTTCAGAGCCGATTGCTGCGATCAGCCCCCAAGTGGGGGCTTTTTGTTGTCCTCAACCCAAACGCTGCCGCTGCGCGCGCAGCTTGTCCAGCGTGGCGGTGAACGTGGCCAGCCGCTGGCGTTCCTGCTCGATCACGGCTGCCGGGGCCTTGGCGACGAAAGCCTCGTTGGCAAGCTTGCCCTGTGCCTTGGCGATGTCGGCCTGCAACCGCGCGATTTCCTTGTCCAGACGTGCGCGCTCGGCGGCCACGTCGATGTCGACAAACAGGCACAGACGGATGGGGCCGACCACGGCCACCGGGGCTGCCTGGGCGGCCGCATTCCAGGCCGCCTCGTCGTCGAACACGCGCACCTCGCTGAGCTTGGCCAGCGCCTGCAGCACTGGGCTCCACGGGCGCAAAAAGTCGGCCTCGCCCAGCGCCAGCAGCGGCAGGCGTTGGGCGGGTGAGACGCCCATCTCCCCGCGCAAGCTGCGGCAGGCTTCCACCACCGCTTTCAGCCGGGCGATCTGCGCCTCGGCATGCTCGTCGATGCGTTGCGGTTGCGCTTCGGGGTAGGGGGCCAGCATGACCGAGGCGCCGGCGCGGCCGGCCACCGGGGCGACTTTCTGCCACAGCTCCTCGGTGATGAACGGAATGATCGGATGCGCCAGGCGCAGGATCGTCTCCAGGGTCCGGATCAGGGTGCGCCGGGTGGCGCGCTGCTGCGCGGCATCACCGGTCTGCAGCTGCACTTTGGCGATTTCCAGATACCAGTCGCAGAACTCGTCCCAGACAAAACTGTAGATGGCCTGCACCACCAGGTCCAGCCGATAGTCGGCAAAGCCGCGCGCGACCTCCGCCTCCACGCGCTGCAGCAACGAGACGATCCAGCGGTCGGCGCTGGAAAAGCTCAGGTAGCCGTGGAAGGCCCCCCCGGGGGCGCACTGCTCGGGTGTGTGCTCGGCCAGTCCGCAGTCATGGCCCTCGCAGTGCATCAGCACGAAGCGGGTGGCGTTCCAGAGCTTGTTGCAGAAGTTGCGGTAGCCTTCGCAGCGCTTGCTGTCGAAGTTGATGCTGCGTCCGAGCGAGGCCAGGGAGGCAAAGGTCAGGCGCAGCGCATCGGCGCCGTAGGCGGGGATGCCGTGCGGAAACTCCTTTTCGGTGGCTTTGCGGATGGCGGGGGCCAGTTCCGGCTTGCGCAGACCGGTGGTGCGCTTGTCCAGCAGCGCGGGCAGGTCGATGCCGTCGATCAGATCCACCGGGTCGAGCACGTTGCCCTCGCTCTTGCTCATCTTGCGGCCCTGCGCATCGCGCACCAGGCCGTGGATGTAGACGTGCCGGAACGGCACGCGGCCCGTGAAGTGGGTGGTCATCATGATCATGCGCGCCACCCAGAAGAAGATGATGTCGTAGCCGGTGACCAGCACGGTGCTGGGCAGGTAGAGGTCATAGTCCCGCAGGCCGTCGGCCGGGCAATCCTGCTGCGCGGCCTCGGGCCAGCCCAGCGTCGAAAACGGCACCAGCGCGCTGGAGTACCAGGTGTCCAGCACGTCGGGGTCGCGCTGCAGGCCGGCGGCCAGCAGTTGCTGGCGCTGCTGTGGGCTCAAATGGGCCACGTAGGCTTCAAACTGCGCCTGAGCCTCGGTCTCGCTGCGCGCCACATACACGTTGCCTTCGGCGTCGTACCAGGCCGGGATCTGGTGGCCCCACCACAGCTGGCGGCTGATGCACCAGTCCTGGATGTTGGCCATCCACTGGTTGAACGTGTTGACCCAGTTTTCCGGTACGAAGCGCACCTGGCCGCTGGCCACCGCGTCGATGGCCTTTTGCGCGATGCTCTTGCCGGTGGGGTCCTGGGGGCTGACCTTGGTCATCGCCACGAACCACTGGTCGGTCAGCATCGGCTCGACGATCTGGCCGGTGCGCGCGCAGCGCGGCACCATCAGCCGGTGCTTTTGGATCTCCACCAGCAGCCCCGCGGCGCGCAGGTCTTCGACGATGCGGCGGCGCGCCTCGAAGCGGTCCAGCCCACGGTAGGCGCCGGGGGCGTTGTCGTTGACCGTGGCATCAAGGTGGAAGATGTTGATCAGCGGCAGCTGATGGCGCTGGCCGATTGCGTAGTCGTTCGGGTCGTGGGCGGGCGTGACCTTGACCACGCCGGTGCCAAAGGCCGGGTCGACGTACGCATCGGCGATGATGGGGATCTCGCGGTCGCACAGCGGCAGCCGCACGTATTGCCCGACCAGATGGCGGTAGCGCTCGTCGTCGGGGTGCACCATCACCGCCACGTCGCCCAGCATCGTCTCCGGGCGCGTCGTGGCCACCACCAGTTGCCCCTGGCCATTGGCCAGCGGGTAGGCGATGTGCCACAGAAAGCCGTCTTCTTCCTCGCTTTCCACTTCGAGGTCCGACACCGCGCTCATCAGCACCGGATCCCAGTTGACCAGGCGTTTGCCGCGGTAGATCAGGCCCTGTTCGTACAGGCGCACGAACGTCTCGGTGACGACCCGCGACAGCCGCTCATCCATCGTGAAGTACTCGCGGCTCCAGTCCACGCTGTCGCCCATGCGGCGCATCTGCTGCGTGATGGTGTTGCCGCTCCTTTCCTTCCACTCCCACACCTTGGCGACGAAGTGGCGGCGGGCCTCCTCGGGAGTGGCGCCCAGGTCGTGGCGGGTGAGCCCCTGCTGCTGCAGCTGACGCTCCACCACGATCTGCGTGGCGATGCCGGCATGGTCGGTGCCGGGGATCCAGACCGTGTTGAAGCCGCGCATGCGGTGGTAGCGCGTCAGCGCATCCATGATGGTCTGGTTGAACGCATGCCCCATGTGCAGCGTGCCGGTGACGTTGGGCGGCGGCAGCTGAATGGCAAACGCCGGGGCACCGGCCTCAGGCCGGCCCGTGCCACGGTAGCCGGCGCGGCCGTAGCCGCGCGCTTCCCACTCAGGACCCCAGCGGCGCTCGACGGCCGCCGGCTCGAACGATTTGGACAGGCTTTGCAGGCCCGGTTGATCGACGGGTACGGACATGGGGTGTAGGGGTTGGGACCAAAAAGCCTCATTGTAGGAGGGCACGCCGCCGTGACGGTCGTGTGACCGGGCGATTGAGGGCCTCAATGGCTGACATAGGATTGGCCTGCTGGACAGGCTGGCGGCTGCCGGCTAAGGTATTTGGGTCTGCCGATGCTGCCGGCGCTGTGCCGGCTGGCATGGGCAGCGTTCGATGAACCACCCTGACAGGAGATCGACATGCCGCAACTCAAAGGTTCGAAGACCGAACAGTGCCTGAAAGATGCCTTCGCCGGCGAATCGATGGCCAACCGACGCTACCTCTACTTCGCCAACAAGGCCGACGTGGAGGGACAAAACGACGTGGCCGCGCTGTTCCGCTCCACGGCCGAGGGTGAGACGGGTCACGCGCACGGCCACCTGGAGTTCCTGGAGCAGGCTGGCGACCCGGCCACCGGCATGCCCATCGGCACCACGCGCCAGAACCTGGAGTCCGCGATCGCGGGTGAAACGCACGAGTACACCGACATGTACCCGGGCATGGCCAAGACCGCGCGCGAAGAGGGCTTCGACGAAATCGCCGACTGGTTCGAGACGCTGGCCAAGGCCGAACGCTCGCATGCCAACCGTTACGCCAAGGCGCTGGCCGAGCTGGTTGACTGAGCGGTCCTGATCGGGCCCAGAGCATGCGGCCCCGCGCGGGCCGCTGCTCGCCGCCGCGGGGCCGCACAGGTCTACGACGGTGGCGACCCCAAAACCATCCCAAGAGGCCGCCGCCCGAGCAAGGCGGCCCACCACGAGGCGAGGAGACTGACCATGGTCCGCGAAGGCAACCTGCAAGCCCCCACACGGCACCCGCTGGACTGGCGCAACCCCGAGTTCTACGACGAGGGCAAGTGCTTCGAGGAGCTGGAGCGCATCTTCGAGATCTGCCACGGCTGCCGCCGCTGCGTCAGCCTGTGCCAGGCGTTTCCGACGCTGTTCGACCTGATCGACGAGGGCAAGACGGGCGAGCTCGATGGTGTGGCCAAGGCCGATTACTGGAAGGTCGTGGACCAGTGCTACATGTGCGACCTGTGCTACATGACCAAATGCCCGTACACGCCGCCGCACGAGTGGAATCTGGATTTTCCGCACACGATGCTGCGCGCCAAGGCGATCAAGTTCCGCAAGGGCGAGGTCAAGGCCGCGGAGAAATTTTTGGCCTCCACCGACGTGCACGGCAGCCTGGCGGGCATCCCCGTCGTGGTGCAGGCGGTCAACGCCGTCAACCGCACCAAGCCCGCGCGCGCGCTGATGGAAAACGTGCTGGGCGTACACCGCGAGGCGTGGATGCCGCAGCTGGCCACGAAGACCCTGCGCCGTGCGGCTCCCGAGGCGCGCGCCGCGCAGGTGGTCGATGGTGAGCGTACGCCGGGCAAGGTGGCGATCTTTGCCACCTGCTATGTCAATTACAACGAGCCCGGCATCGGGCTGGACCTGCTGGCGATCCTGCAGCACAACGGGATCCCCTACACGCTGGTGGAGAAGGAACGCTGCTGCGGTATGCCCAAGCTCGAACTGGGCGACCTGGAGTCGGTGGCCGCGGCCAAAGAAGCCAACATACCGGTGCTGGCGCGCTACGCGCGCGACGGCTTTGCGATCCTGAGCGCCGTGCCGAGCTGCACGCTGATGTTCAAGCAGGAAATCCCATTGATGTTCCCGGACGACCCGGACGTGCAGCTCGTCAAGGAGGCGATGTGGGATCCGTTCGAATATTTGAGCGCGCGGCGTCGCGATGGCTTGTTGCGCACCGACTTTCAGCGCGGACTGGGCAAGGTCAGCTACCAGGTGCCATGCCACAGCCGCGTGCAGAACATGGGCCGCAAAACCGAGGAAATCCTCAAGCTGATCCCCGATACCGAGGTGCAGACCTTGGAGCGCTGCAGCGGCCACGCCGGCACCTACGGCGTCAAGAAGGCCACGCACCCGGTGGCGATGAAGATCGGCAAGCCGGTCTTCAAGAGCATGGCGCAGCACAAGGCCGGCGGCGCGCCGGATGTGATTGGCTCGGACTGCCCACTGGGGGGGCATCACATCGCGCAGGGCTTCGAGGTCAACCAGCTCGGTGCGCCCAAGCTGATGCATCCACTGACGATGCTGGCCACGGCGTATGGATTGAAGTGAGGGGTATGGACTGTCCCCGGCACCTGTGAGGCTGACCATGATCACCACGATGCAATTGACCGGCAAGATCACGCGCGACACCCTGATGCCACTGGAGGCTTACGCCAAGTGGCGCAAGGCCCACAAGGGCGAGGTGATCGCGCACCGCAAGCTGCGCACCGTGCACCTGGGCGAACACGTGACGGTGCAGTTTGAAAGCGAGCTGTCGATGCGCTACCAGATCCAGGAGATGCTGCGCATCGAAAAGATCTTCGAGGAAGAGGGAATCCAGGACGAGATCGACGCCTACGCGCCGCTGGTGCCCGATGGCACCAACTGGAAGGCGACGATGATGATCGAGTATCCGGACGTGCATGAGCGCCGCCGCGAGCTGGCGCGCCTGATCGGCATCGAAGACCGCATGTTCGTCGAGGTCGAAGGGCACGGCCGTGTCTACGCGATCGCCGACGAGGATTTGGACCGCGAGACGCCCGAAAAGACCTCGGCGGTGCACTTCTTGCGCTTCGAGTTCACCCCCGCGATGCGTGCGGCGATCAAGGCCGGGGCGCAGGTCAAGCTCGGCTGCGATCACACCAACTACCCGGCGCACGTCACGATCGCGCCGGAGACGCTGGCCAGCCTGGCCGGCGATCTGGTCGATTGAGCCGGGCCCGCTATCATCGCGGGCCGGAGGCTGCCCACCGATGCTGTTCGTCCTGTCCCCAGCCAAGGCGCTGGACTACGAAACTCCCGCCACCACCGACCGCGCCACGTCGCCGCTGTTCGTCGAGCAGGCGGCCGAGTTGGTCGCGATCCTGCGGCAGAAGTCGCCGCAGGAAATCGCCGAGCTGATGGATCTGAGCGATGCCCTGGCGCAGCTCAACGTGGCGCGCTACCAGGCCTGGCAGCCGCAGTTTGGCCCGCACAACAGCAAGCCGGCCGTGCTCGCCTTCAACGGCGACGTGTACGAGGGGCTGGATGCGCGCAGCCTGACCCAGGACGATCTGGACTGGCTGCAAGCCCACGTCTGCATCCTCAGTGGGCTGTACGGCGTGCTGCGGCCGCTGGACTGGATGCAGCCGTACCGGCTGGAGATGGGCACGCGGCTGGTCACGCCACGGGGGCGCAACCTCTACCAGTTCTGGGGTACGCGCATCGCGGACTATCTGTCCGAGCGCGCTGCGGCCGACGATGGCATCGTCGTGAATCTGGCCAGCGAGGAGTATTTCAAGGCGGTCGACCTCAAGGCGCTGCGTGCGCGTGTCATCACCTGCGTGTTCGAGGAGCGCCGCGGCAGCGGCTACAAGGTCATCGGCTTTCTGGCCAAGCGTGCGCGCGGCCTGATGACGCGCTGGGCGGCGCTGCACCGCGTGGCCGAGGTGGAAGCGCTCAAGGCTTTTGACAGCGAAGGCTACCGCTATGCTCCCGAGGCCTCGGGGGCCGAGCGGTGGGTGTTTCGCCGCGACGAGCGCCCGTAACCGGGCACCTGCCGCCGCGCTACACTCAAGCGGCGTCATGAGCCAGACCATCACCCCCGAATTGCGTGCCTGGATCGTGCAGCAGGCCCAGGCTGGCTGCACGCCCGAATCGGTGCTGCAGGCCATGCGCCAGGCTGGCTGGGATGAGGACGTGGCGCTGGCGGCGATGGAGCAGACCCTGCAGGAACACCTGGCAACCTTGCCTGCAGCCCCGGTTGCACCGGCGCGCCCTTACCTGGCGTTGCAAGGCGCGCCCCGCGCGCTGGATGCGGGCGATCGCGTCGTCTCGGTGATCGCCACGCTGCGCCGCCCGCGCCTGGCGGTTCTGGGCAATGTGCTGTCGGAGGAGGAATGCGCGGCACTGATCGCGCTGGCTGAGCCGCGCCTGAAGCGCTCGCGCACGGTGCAGACGCGCACCGGGGGGGAGGAACTCAACGCCGACCGCACCAGCGATGGGATGTTCTTCCGCCGCGGCGAGACGCCGCTGATTCAGCGTATCGAGGCGCGCCTGAGTCGCCTGGTGCACTGGCCAGTGGAGCATGGTGAGGGTCTGCAGGTGCTGCGCTACCGTCCGGGAGCCCAGTACAAGCCCCACTACGATTACTTTGACCCGACTGCCCCCGGCACGGCGCGCATCACCGCCCGCGGTGGGCAGCGCGTGGCCACCCTGGTGATGTACCTCAACGAGCCGGTGCGCGGCGGTGGGACCACTTTTCCGGACGTCGGGCTGGAGGTGTTGCCGCAGCGTGGTTGCGCGGTATTTTTTGCCTACGATCACCCCGATCCGTCCACGTTGACGCTGCACGGCGGAGCCCCGGTGCTGGAAGGCGAAAAGTGGGTGGCCACCAAGTGGCTGCGCGAACGTGAATTCACCCCCTGAAAGAGAAACGACGGAACCCACGCATGAGCGAGTCCACCGCGGCACTGGACGCCGCGCTGCAAGACGCCCCGTTGGGGCGTGAAAGTGGCTACCCCACGCATTACGACCCCGGCTTGCTGTGCCCGTTGCCCCGCTCGGCCGCGCGGGCGGCACTGGGCCTGGACGCTGGGTTGCCGTTCACCGGCGCCGACCTGTGGACGGCCTACGAGGTCAGCTGGCTCAATGCCCGCGGCAAACCGCAGGTGGCCATCGCCCAGTTCACGATCCCGGCCGAAACCCCCAACCTGATCGAAAGCAAATCGTTCAAGCTCTACCTCAACGGTTTCAACCACGAACGTCTGGCCAGCGTCGAGGAGCTGCGCGCGCGGCTGTGGGCCGATCTGGCCGAGGCGCTGTGGCGGGGCAGCGGGCAGGCACCCGGCAGCCTCGGCGTGCGGTTGTGGATGCCCCACGAGTGGCGCGGCGATCTGCAGGCCAGCCTGCCGGGGTTGAGCCTGGACCGCCTGGATGTGGAGTGCACGCACGAGCAGCCGGCGCCCGACTTGCTCCGGGCCGACCACGGGCAGCCGCCCGTGCAGGAAGTGCTGTGCACCGATCTGTTCAAAAGCCATTGCCCCGTCACCGGTCAGCCCGACTGGGCCAGCGTGCAGATCGCCTACAGCGGCGCGCCGATCGAGCAGGAGGGGCTGCTGCGCTACCTGGTGAGCTTGCGGCACCATGCCGGGTTCCACGAACAGTGTGTCGAGCGCATCTTTGTCGATCTGTGGCAGCGTTGCCGGCCGGTGCGGCTCAGCGTGCTGGCGCGCTTCACGCGCCGTGGCGGCCTGGACATCAATCCGTGGCGCAGCAGCCATCCCCAGTCGCTGCCCAGCGTCGGACGGTTGGTCCGACAGTAAAGCGGGTGCTGAAATCCTCAGCAGTCCAACGCTAGGCCTTGGGCGACCGACCTCCGGGCTTGCCATCCCCGCCTTGTGCACAGGGTCATCCACAGCCGGCGTGGACAAGCCGGTGCGGCCCCCCTAGCCGTGGCGGCCTGTCAGCAGCCGCTGCACCAGCTCCAGCGTGCTGCGTGCGCCGACTTTGCGCATCAGGCGTGCCCGATGGATTTCCACCGTGCGCGGGCTGATGCCGAGCTGGCGGGCCGCCTGCTTGGCGGTGCAGCCCTTCAGCAGCAACGCGGCCACCTCGCGCTCGCGCGCGGTCAGGCCCGGCTCGACCGGGCGGCTGGCCGACAGATCCTCAAAGCTCCAGATGCCCGCGGCGTGCGGGTCGCTGCGGTCCAGCGCGCGGCCCATCACGTGACACCAGAACAGCTGGCCCGCGTGCGCGCCGCCGACGCGGCGCATCAGGCGCTCATCGGCGTAGGTGCCGTGGGCGTTGAGGATCGGGGCAATGCGCTCGCCGATGCGTTCGAACTCGGCGGCGCTGGGGTACAGGATGCGAAAACTCTGGCCCACCAGCTCGGCGCGCGTGGTGCCGAACATCTCGCACAGGGCCTGGTTGCAGTCCACCATCACGCGGTGGCGCGACAGCGCCAGGCCCACCGGGGCCAGCTCAAAAGCCAGCCGGTAGTCCTCCAGCGTCGGGGCAGATGGGATGGAAGCAGCCGGCATCGGGGTTGTCCGGTAGGCAATCCTACGTACGCCAAGGCGTAGTATCGTAAGCGCTGCGATCCCCATCCAACGAGCAGGAGCGAGCATGAACAAGGTCTACCCCAGCGCGAAGGCAGCCCTCGAAGGGGTGGTGCGCGATGGCCAGCTGATCGCTGTCGGCGGCTTTGGCCTGTGCGGCATTCCCGAGGCCCTGATCGATGCGCTGCGCGACAGCGGCGTCAAGGATCTGACCGTGATCTCCAACAACGCCGGTGTGGACGGCTTCGGTCTGGGCAAGCTGCTGGAGACGCGGCAGATCAAAAAGATGATTTCCTCTTACGTGGGGGAAAACAAGGAGTTCGAGCGCCAGTACCTGGCCGGCGAACTGGAGATCGAGTTCACCCCGCAGGGCACCCTGGCCGAAAAGCTGCGCGCCGCGGGGGCGGGCATTCCGGCCTTTTTCACCAAGACGGGGGTGGGCACCATCGTCGCCGAAGGCAAGGAGCACCGCGAATTCAACGGCGAGACCTACATCCTGGAGCACGCGCTGTTTCCGGAAGTGGCGCTGATCAAGGCCGACGTGGCCGACCTGGCCGGCAATCTGCGCTTTCGCCTGACGGCACGCAACTTCAACCCGGCGGTGGCCATGGCGGGCAAGATCTGCATCGCCGAGGTCGAGCGCATCGTGCCCACCGGGGCGATCGAGCCCGACGACGTGCACCTGCCCGGCATTTACGTGCACCGCATCGTGCACAACCCGACCCCGGAAAAACGCATCGAGCGCCGCACCACGCGCGAGCGCAAGGTTTGATCCGCCGCGACAAGGAGAGCACACCATGCCCTGGACGCACGATGAAATGGCCGCGCGCGCGGCGCAGGAACTGCAGGACGGCTTTTACGTCAACCTTGGCATTGGCCTGCCGACGCTGGTGGCCAACCATGTTCCGGACCATATCGAAGTCTGGCTGCAGAGCGAAAACGGGCTGCTGGGCATCGGCCCGTTCCCGTATGAAGACGAAGTCGACCCCGACCTGATCAACGCCGGCAAGCAGACCATCACCACCATCAAGGGCTCGGCCACGTTTGGCAGCCACGACAGCTTCGCGATGATTCGCGGCGGCAAGATCAACCTGTCGATCCTCGGGGCGATGCAGGTCACGCACAAAGGCGATCTGGCCAACTGGATGATCCCCGGCAAGATGGTCAAAGGCATGGGCGGCGCGATGGATCTGGTGGCCGGCGTGCCGCGCGTGATCGTGCTGATGGAGCACGTCGCACGCAAGAAGGACGGCAGCGAGGACTTGAAGATCCTGCCCGAGTGCACGCTGCCGTTGACCGGCAAGGGAGTGGTCGACCGCATCATCACCGATCTGGGCGTCATGGACGTCACGCCCGAGGGGCTCAAGCTCGTCGAGCTGGCCCCGGGGGTGACGCGCGAGTTCATTCAGAGCAAGACAGGCGTGCCGTTGCTGTGAGGCGCGCGCGGGTGTGCCGATGAGCCCGACTGCAGCCCGTCCCCGCATCGGCCTGGCGCTGGGCAGTGGTGCGGCGCGCGGCTGGGCGCACATTGGCGTGCTGCGGGTGCTGCAGGAGGCCGGGCTGGAACCCGACATCGTCTGCGGTACTTCGATCGGCGCGTTGGTCGGCGCGGCGTATGCCGCTGGCGAGCTCGACCGGCTGGAGCCATGGGTGCGTTCGCTCGGTTGGCGCCAGGTGGTCGGGTTGATCGATCTGCGCCTGGACGGCGGCCTCATCGAGGGCGACAAGCTCGAGGCATTTTTTCGCAGCCGCTTCGTCGATGGTGGCATCGAGGCGTTGCCCAAGCCGTTGGGCTGCGTGGCCACCGAGCTGGCCACTGGGCGCGAAGTGTGGTTGCGCAGTGGGCCGGTGATCGATGCGGTGCGCGCCTCGATCGCCATTCCCGGCGTGTTCACCCCCGCGGTGGTGGAGGGCCGGCTGCTGGTCGATGGCGGTCTGGTCAATCCGGTGCCGGTGTCGCTGGCGCGGGCGATGGGGGCGGACTTCGTCATCGCCGTCGATCTGAACTGGGATCTGATGCGGCGACGCCAGCGCATCGCGGGGCGCACCCGTGGCAACAGCCGGCAGGGTCTGCTGCAGGGGGTGTGGCAGCGTCTGCGGGGAGACGCACCGCCTGCCGAGGCCGATCAGGCCCAGGCCGCGGAGGCGGAGCGACCGTCGCTGCTCGATGTGCTGACCACCAGCATGGCGATCGTGCAGTGGCGCATCACGCAGAGCCGCCTGGCTGGCGAGCCGGCCGACGTCGTGATCCGCCCGGCGCTGGCCGATCTGGCGGCGATGGATTTTCATCGGGGTGCGGCGGCCATCGCCGCGGGCCGCAAGGCGGCTGAGCAGGCGTTGCCGCTGTTGCGCGATGCCTTGACGACGCTTTATCCGCAAGCGCTCCAGCCCCCCGGGGCTGGGGCCTGAGCGCGTTCGGCATGCCGGCCGTGCAAGAGGCGGGCGTGCCACCAAAGCCAACGCAGGGCCAGGCAGCAGCCCAAGACGACCAACCCCGCCACGAGTACGTCGGTCGGAAAATGGGCGCCCTGCGCCACGCGACCCAACCCGACCAGCAAGCCCGCCAGCAGGCCGATGGCCAACGCCCGATGCCACCTCTTGCGGCGCGCCAGCGCGCCCAGCGCCATCAGCGCGAAGCCCGCCGCAGCGTGGCCGCTGGCCAGACTGCAGTTGCGGGAGCAAGCCTCGGACGGGCGCCAGAACGGTTCATAAGCGTGCGTGCCCCCGAAGGTAACAACGGCACGGGGCCGCGGCCGTCCCCAGCCGTCTTTCAGCGCCCATTCGATCAGCAGGCCGTTGGCCACAAGGGCCACGCACCATGCAGCCAGGGCGGCACGCCGCCACGCAGGCCGCTGGCGCAGCCGAGGCAGCCCCAGCACGAGCGCTGAGGCGGCCAGCATCGTCCAACCGACCCAAGGCGCGGCGCGGTACGACACGCGCACCCACAGCCACTGGTCGCCGACGAAGCGCATGGTCTCGGCGTCGAACCACCCACGCGGTAGAGCCAGATCCAGCCCGCTGAGCTGGACGATGAGCAGCGCCGCGGCCAACGCAGCCCAGGCCCACAGGCCCACCGCCAGCGAACGCCTCATGGCGCACCCCCCGGGATCGGGCGCACCTGCCACGCCCACAACGACACGCGTGCCGTGGCGCCCTGCCAGACGACGTGGGTCAGCGGCTCGACCCGCACAGAGGCGGTGCGGGCCAGCTCGGCACCGTCCTGAGGATCGGTGCCGATCAGCCAAACGGGCCGGTCGGTCTGGCGCAGCAGCGCCTGCAAGCGCTCGGCGTCCAAGCCGTGCCGCCAGGCATCGTGGTAGCGTCCCTGGCGTTGCGGATCCCAGGCGTACCACGCCAACGGATGGTGGCGCCACGCGTAGCGACCGTGGGCCAACACCGTGCGCGAGCCGCCGATGACGGCGGTACGGGGGGCGACGGGCAGCTGCCGCTCCAGCGCTGCCCAGGCGGCGTCCCAGCCCCGCATGCGACGCCAGAAATCCAAGGCTGGCGGCCAATCCTGTCCCCAGCCCTGGGCCACCGACGGGGCGTGCAGCAAGGCGGCGACCAGCAGCGCTTGCGCCCCCAGCCAACCTGCGGTCCGGCCCCCTTGGAGCGGTGCGCGCAGCGCCCACCAGGCCATCAGGCTCAACAGCGCGGGGGCAGCCCAGTTGACGTTGGCACCGCCACGCGCGGCTTGCACCAGTCCCAGCACCAGCAGTGGTGTGCCCAGCGCCCATGCAAAGCGCTCCCCACTCGGGTGGCGCCGATCAGCGATCGGGCAGCGTGGACCTGCCCGGTGCAGCAGCGCCAGGGTCAAGGGCCCCAGCAACACCAGCTGACCCAAGGCGAACGTTGCCACACCGTGGGCGATGCTGGCGGACTGGCGCAGGACCGTGATGTCGGCCGTGTGGCGCAACGTGGGCCAGCCGGCTTCGAGGTTCCAAACCCCGTGGGGGGCCACGATGGCCAGGGCCGTCAGCCCTGCGATGGCGGCCCCGCGTACCCCCAGGGACCACGGCCTCTGCGTCGGCCAGACACGCACGGCGGCCCACAGCGCGCCCGGTATGAACGCCAGCATGGTGTACTTGGCCAGCAACCCCAGCCCCAGCAGGGCGCCCACCAGCGCCCAGCGGGCCAGCGAGGACGGCTGTTGCAACGCCAGCCACAGCGCCCAGGCAGCCAGCACCCACGCCAGCAGCAGCGGC
The DNA here is from genome assembly GCA_025054905.1 of Tepidimonas sp. Classification (GTDB taxonomy): domain Bacteria; phylum Pseudomonadota; class Gammaproteobacteria; order Burkholderiales; family Burkholderiaceae_C; genus Tepidimonas. The sequence goes on along the minus strand of JANWZF010000189.1, from coordinate 9,232 downwards.
CCATCCGTGGTCGCAGCAAACCCCATTACCAGCAGCAACGGCGAGGCCAGCGCGATCAACACCGCCAGTCCACCGCGCCGCACATCGCCGCTCATCGAGGTGACCCAGCCCCCCAGGGCCACGGCCGTCAGGGCTGTGAGGACGAGGGGCAGCGCCTTGACGCCGAGCAGGTCATCGCCCCACAGATGGGTGGAGGCGGCGATCAGCGCAGCCAGGGCCGGGGGCTTGGAGTAGTAGCCCCAGGCCAGCTCGCGCGACCAGGCCCAGTACTGGGCTTCATCGACGTGCAGGGTGATGCCCAGGCGCGGCAGTGCCCAAAGATGCCAGGCCACGAACAGCACGATGCCGGCCGCGCTCAACGCGATCCAGTATCGACCGTCGGAGGAGCCGAACGCGGACAGTACAGCGGGCCTCACGCATCAATCGTGATCGCCCCACGTGTCAAAATCGTGAAACGGCGTTGGGGGTCGCCAGCTGGACTGGATCGCTTCAGTCGTTGGTCGCGGATCGGGCGGGGTTTGCAAACGGCGCCGCGCTGTCCCATTGCAGCCACTGTCCGCTGCGGGGATGGCGCAGCCCCAGTCGCGCTGCATGCAGCAGCAGGCGCGGGGCGGCATGTTGCACGGCAGCCGGGGCATACAGGGGATCACCCAGGATGGGATGTCCCAGCGCCGCCAGGTGCACGCGCAGCTGGTGCGAGCGTCCGGTGATCGGTTGCAGCTGCAGCCATGTGGCCCACAACCCAGCCCAATGCTCCAGGCCCTGCGGTCGCCAGCGCGTATGGCTGGGTTTGCCATGGCGGAAGTCAACCCGGCTGCGAGGACGGCGCGGCCAGTCCACCGCCAAGGGCAGCCGGATGTCACCCCAGTGGCCTTCCTCCGCAGGCGGCAGTGGCACCCCGGCCACCACGGCGAGGTAGCGCTTGTCCACCCGGCGCTCGGCGAAGGCGATGGACAGCAGGCGCTGGGCCGCTGCACCGCGCGCCAGCACCATCAGCCCGGACGTGTCCATATCGAGCCGGTGCACGACCAGGGCATCGGGGACTTCGGTGCGCACGCGGCTGACCACGCAGTCGGCTTTGTCCGGGCCTCGCCCCGGCACCGCCAGCAGACCGGCGGGCTTGTCCACCACGACCAGATCCTCGTCGATGTGCAGGATCGGGATCCCATGGCACACGAGGGTGGGGGTGCTCACGTCTGTGCCCCCTCCACGACCAGGCGTGCGCGGCGGGCGCCCTGCCACTCGTCGCTTTGCAGGCGGTAGGCCAGCAGCACCCGGGCCGGCAGCGGGTCGCTGTGCCCAAACCAAATGCCGTCCATCAGCTGGCCCTGCACGCGCAGACGCAGCGCCAGATGGTGCTGGCCGACCAGGCGCTGGCTCAGCACGTCGGCTTCGTCGCTAAAAATCGGCGCCGCAAAACCCTGTCCCCAGACCTGGGCCTCCAGCAGGTCGGCGGTGTCGGGGTGCAGACGCTCGCTTGCCAGGGCGCCATCGGTGGTCAGGCGCCGCTGCAGCATGTCGGCATCCAGCCACGCGCTGGCCAGCGCGCGCAGCGCCGCATCGAACGTGGCCCAGCCATCGACGCTGAGGGTGCAGCCGGCCGCCATCGCGTGGCCGCCAAAGCGCAGCAGCAGGCCCGGGTGTTGCTTGGCGATGGCATCCAGCGCGTCGCGCAGGTGAAAGCCCGCAATCGAGCGGCCCGAGCCTTTCAGGCACGGCGTGCCGTCGTCCAGCTGCGCCGGGGCAAACACGAACACCGGGCGGTGCAGCCGGTCTTTCAGGCGCGCGGCCACGATGCCGACCACCCCCTCGTGAAACGATGGGTCGAACAGGGTCACGGCGGCGGCCTGGTCAGCATCGGTGGGCAGCTCCCGCTCGGCCAACTGCAGCAGGGCCTGCTCGCGCATCTGGGCCTCCAGGTTGCGGCGTTGGCGGTTGATGGCGTCGAGCTGCTGGGCCAGCTCGTGCGCGCGGGCGGGGTCGTCGGTCAGCAGGCATTCGATGCCCAGCGACATGTCGTGCAGCCGTCCGGCAGCGTTGAGGCGCGGGGCCACGGCAAAGCCCAGGTCGAACGTGCTGGCGCGCGCCGGTGCACGTTGGCTGACCGCCAGCAGCGCAGCCAGTCCGGCGGGCAGCACGCCCGCGCGGATGCGCTTGAGGCCCTGCGCCACCAGGCGTCGGTTGTGCACATCCAGCCGCACCACGTCCGCCACGGTGCCCAGCGCCACCAGCGGCAGCAGCCCGTCCAGGCGGGGCTGATGCTGGCTGCTGAACACACCGCGGCGGCGCAGCTCGGCGCGCAGCGCCAGCAGCACATAAAACATCACGCCGACGCCGGCCAACGCCTTGGACGGAAACGGGCAGCCCGGCTGGTTCGGATTGACGATCACGCAGTCGGCCGGCAGGCGCGGCTGGCCGTCGATCTGCAGCGGCAGGTGATGGTCGGTGATCAGCACCTGCAGGCCCCGCGCGCGCGCGTGCGCCACGCCGTCCAGGCTGGCGATGCCGTTGTCCACGGTGACCAGCACATCGGCGCCCAGGGCGCGTACCCGTTCGGCCAGGGCAGGAGTCAGGCCGTAGCCATCGCGCGCGCGATCGGGCACCACATAGCGCACGCGGTCCCAGCCCAGGGGTTGACCCAGCGCGCGCAAGCCACGCACGGCCACGGCGCAGGCGGTGGCTCCATCGCAGTCGTAATCGGCCACGACGCCGATGGTCAGGCCCTGCTGCAGCGCGTCGGCCAGCAGCGCGCCGGCGGCGCGGGCCCCCAGCAAACGGTCCGGCGGCGGCAGGTGATGGAGTGCATCGTCCAGTTCGTCGGGGGTCTGCACGCCGCGGGCGGCGTACAGCCGCGCCAGCAGCACGTCGCAGCCAGCTTGCTGCAAGGCCCAGGCGGCGCGCGGCGGCACCGCGCGCGGCATCAGGGTCATAGGCCCAGCCACCATGCCGTCGGCGTTGGGGCGGCCGTGCGGCGCCAGGGCCACCAGCGGCGCGGTGGCGGGGCGGCCGTGGCCGGATCCAGGCACCAGGTGCGCCAGCCGCGTTCGCCGCACAAGGTCAGCCAGCGCGGTTGCTGGTCGGCCTGGGCGGCTTGCAGCGCAGGGGTCAACACCTCGGCATCCAACCGCTGCCACGTGGCGCGCCAGGCGGCCAGGTCGCCGCGCAGCACCGCTTCGCTGAGCGCATCGACCGGCATGACCGCGGCAGCGTCCGCAGCAGGGCCGTCACCCACCCACCGGCCGGCCCCTTCCACCCACAGGCCGTTGATCGCAGGCAGGCCGCAGGCGGTGCGCTCCTCGTTGACCGGGTGGGTGTGCCACAACATCGCGGCTTCTTCCAGCAGGCGGCGCAAGCGGCGCGCCTCAGGGTGGGGCGATCCGGGCTGCCAGGCCGGATCCAGCCGCCGGTGCGCGACGCGGTGCAGGCTCGCGCTGCGCCAGCCCTCCAGCAAGGCACCGCTGGCCAGCCAGCGCCAGGGTGCGCCGCCGTCGGTCAGGGTCAGTCCTTCGGCTTCGGCCAGTGCGGCCCACGTGCTGCGCAGCGCTGCGGCGTGCGGGGGGCTGAGCTGCAGCACCTGGGGGGGCAGCAGCACGATGTGATCGAGGCTGATTTGCCAATGGCATGGCAGCAGCCAGGCGCAGGCCACATCGCGGCGGCCGGCGTGCCAGCCCGCCCACGGGTAGGCCCCGTCGGGGTGCAGCGGCCAGCCCAACGCGCGCGCCAGCGCCTGCTCGTGCGGGGTGGACAGGGCATCGGGTTCGATCCGCCCTTCCAGCGTGACCCGGGCCGCCGCCAGCCAGCGTTGCAGCCCGGGCAGCACCAGCCCGGGCAGCTCGGCTTGCCAGGCGGGGTCATCGGTGCTGGCGTGGGCGATGATCCAGTGGCGGGTCATGCGCATGGTCCCGATTGTCCGCGATCGACACCTGGGCGGCGATGCAAACCGGCTACCATCGCGCTCGGCACCATCTTCCAAGGGTTTGCATGCCGTTACCGTACGAAATCGTGATCGGCTGGCGCTACACGCGCGCCGGCCGTGCCGCGCGCCGCAACGGGTTCATCTCCTTCATCAGCGCCGTTTCGATGCTGGGCATTGCGCTGGGGGTAGCCGCGCTCATCATCGTGCTGTCGGTGATGAACGGGTTTCAGAAGGAGGTGCGCGACCGCATGCTGGGGGTGCTGGCGCATGTGGAGCTGCTGTCGGCCGATGGGACGGCCCTGGCCGACTGGCAAGCGCTGGCGGCACGGGTGCAGCAGCATCCGCGTGTGCGTGCCAGTGCCCCTTTCATCGCCGAGCAAGGTCTGCTGGCGCGCGGTCAGGACATGAAAGGGGTGCTGGTGCGTGGCATCGACCCGGCGCTGGAGCCGGGCGTGACCGCGCTGGGCGCTGACCTGGCCGGCTCGGCCCTGGCCCAGTTGCAGCCGGGGGCCTTTGGCGTCGTGCTCGGTGCGGCGCTGGCGCGTCAGCTGGGCGTCGGCGTGGGCGATGCCGTTACGCTGATTGTGCCCGGGGGGCAGGTGTCGCCGGCGGGGGTGGTGCCGCGGCTGCGCCAGCTCGCGGTCGTGGGGCTGTTCGATTCCGGCCACTACGAATACGACGCGACGCTGGCCCTGGTGCATCTGCAGGATGCGCAGCGGCTCTTTCGCGTGGAGGGGCCCACCGGGCTGCGTGTGCGTCTGGATGATCTGCACGCCGCACGCGCGGTGGCCATCGAGTTGCAGGCCGCGCTGGATGCGGCCGGATCCGGGGTGGTGGTGCGCGACTGGACGCGCGCCAACCGCACCTGGTTTGCCGCGGTGCAGCTGGAAAAGCGCATGATGTTCATCATTCTGACGCTGATCGTCGCCGTAGCGGCGTTCAATCTGGTCTCCACGCTGGTCATGACGGTGACCGACAAGCGCGCCGACATCGCCATCCTGCGCACGCTGGGGGCCAGCCCCGCCAGCGTGATGGCGATTTTCGTCGTGCAAGGGGCGGTGGGGGGGGTGGTGGGCACGCTGGCCGGGCTGGCGTTGGGCTTGGGGGTGGCGCTGCACATCGACACGCTGGTGCCGGCACTGGAGCGTCTGCTGGGGGTGGCGTTCCTGCCGCAGGACATCTACCTGATCAGCCGCATGCCCAGCGATCCGCAGGCTGGCGATGTGGTGCCAATCGCCTTGATGGCGCTGGCGCTGGCCTTTGCGGCCACCTTGTATCCGAGCTGGCGTGCCAGCCGCGTCGATCCGGCGGAGGCGCTGCGCCATGAATGACTCGGTGGTGTTGCAGGCGCAGGCGCTGACGAAGCGCTTTCGCGAAGGCGGGCTGGACGTCAGCGTGCTGCGCGGTGTGGAGCTGACCGTGCGCGCCGGTGAGACGGTGGCCATCGTCGGGGCATCGGGGTCGGGCAAGAGCACACTGCTGCACCTGCTGGGCGGCCTGGAGGCGCCCAGCGGCGGGCGGGTGTTGCTGCGGGGGCAGGATTGGCAGCAGCTATCCCCGGCCGCACAGGGGCGGCTGCGCAACCGGGCGCTGGGCTTTGTTTATCAATTTCACCACTTGCTGCCGGAATTTTCGGCGCAGGACAACGTGGCCATGCCCTTGTGGATCCGCCGCCAGCCGTACGCCGAGGCCGCCGCTGCCGCGGCCCAGTGGCTCCAGCGCGTCGGCCTGGGCGAGCGGCTGCGCCACCGTCCAGCGCAGCTTTCCGGTGGAGAGCGCCAGCGCGTGGCCCTGGCGCGGGCGTTGGTGGGCCAGCCGGTCTGCGTGCTGGCTGACGAGCCCACCGGCAACCTCGATCGCGAAACCGCCGCCGCGGTGTTTGACTTGATGCTGCAGCTGGCGCGCGCCTGCGGCACGGCGTTTGTGGTCGTCACGCACGATGAGCAGTTGGCGGCGCGCTGCGACCGTCGGTTAAGGCTGCAGGCCGGCGTGCTGCAAGGCTGAAGCGTGCCGTTCGTCGGATCGGAGATGCCGGGCCAGTCGGGTCAGGCGGGGCATCAGGGTTTACACTAATCAATATATTCGCAACTGCTCATATAGTCACGTCTGTGAGCTCCAACCACCCGCCCCGCACCTGCGCACGCGATCTGCAGCCGATCTTCGAGTCGGTGGGTCGCGTCTTCAGTGTGCTGGGTGAACCCGCGCGGTTGCGCATCCTGCACGCGCTGTGCCAGGAGGAGCGCTGCGTCAACGACATCATTCAGGTCACCGGTCTGGCGCAGGCCAACGTCTCGCGCCACCTGGGGCGGCTGTATCAGGCCGGGCTGCTGGTGCGTCGACGTGAAGGGGCGCAGGTGTTTTACCGGGTGGCAGACAGCGCACCGCTGGATCTGTGCCGCGTCATCGCCGCGCAGGTGATGGCGCGTCAAGGCTCGGCGCAGCGTGACGGCGATCGGTTTTCCTCGGTCTTCCCTCTCGATACAAAGGAACAAGCCAGTGTCTGACAATCTCCGCGACGTGATCGGCCGGGTGTTGCCTGCCCCGGAGAACCACCTCAGCCCCGAGCTGATGGACAAGGCGCGCAAGGCGCGGCGCAGCTTCATGGCCAAGGCCCTGGCCATGGGGGCTGGCGCGGCTTCGACCGTGGCGGCCGGCAAGGCTGCCGCCGCCCCGCTGGGTGAGGATGCCATCCTGAAGCTGCCCGAGCACACCACCGGGCTGGGTCAGCCCGTGGCCGCGCGCGGCTATGGCATGCCGAGCAAGTGGGAAAGCAACCTGCAGCGCCGCGAGAGCCCGGGTCTGACGCGCGTGTCGCAGGCATCGGTCAGCTTCACCCCGCTGCAGGGACTGTTTGGCATCATCACGCCCAGCGGTCTGCATTTCGAGCGGCACCACCAGGGCTGGTGGGACATCGATCCGTCGCAGCACCGCCTGATGATCCATGGCGACGATGGGCTGATCAAGCGGCCGCGGGTCTTCACGATGGACGAGCTGATGCGCCTGCCCAGCGTGTCGCGCATCCACTTCCTGGAGTGCGGCGCCAACACCGCGATGGAGTGGGCCAACGTGGCGGTGCCGACCGTGCAGTACACGCACGGCATGTGCAGCTGCTCGGAGTGGACCGGCGTGTTGCTGTCGACGCTGCTGGACATGTGCGGCATCGACCGCAAGCGCGCCAAGTACGTGCTGGCCGAAGGGGCTGACGGCTCCTCGATGACGCGCACCATCCCGATCGAGCTGGCGCTGGATGACGTCATCGTGGCCTGGGGGCAAAACGGCGAAATGCTGCGCCCCGAAAACGGCTACCCGCTGCGCCTGATCGTGCCGGGCGTGCAGGCGGTCAGCTCCGTGAAGTACCTGCGCCGTATCGAAGTGGGGGACAAGCCCTGGGGCACCAAGGACGAGTCGATCCACTACATCGACCTGCTGCCCAACGGCCTGCACCGTCAATACAGCGGCATCCAGGAGTGCAAGAGCGTGATCACCACGCCGTCGGGGGGCCAGACGCTGCTGGACAAGGGCTACTACAACATCTCCGGTCTGGCCTGGTCGGGTCGCGGCACCATCAAGGCGGTGGACGTCTCGGTCGACGGGGGGCGCACCTGGCGGCCGGCCCGTCTGGAAAAGCCCATCCTGCCCAAGGCCTTCACACGCTTCAATTTCGACTGGGTGTGGGACGGCAAGCCCGCCATCCTGCAGAGCCGCGCGATCGACTCCACCGGCTATGTGCAGCCCAAGATCAACCAGCTGCGCGCCGTGCGCGGCACGCGCTCGATCTACCACAACAACGCCATCCAGAGCTGGCTGGTGTCGGAAAACGGCGAAGTCTCCAACGTCCAGGTGTACTGATGATGAAGCGCTTTCAACGTACCGTTCGTGCGGTGGCTGCGGCCGCCGTCCTCGCCGCGGGCTTTGCCGGTGCCGCGCACGCCAACAAGGCCCAGGGCGACAAGCCCTGGGCGCATCTGGGGCGCCCGCCCACCCCGGCTGAGATCAAGGCCTGGGACATTGACGTGCGGCCGGATTTCAAGGGGTTGCCCAAAGGTTCCGGCTCGGTGGCGCATGGCCAGAAGGTGTGGGATGAAAAGTGCGCCTCGTGCCACGGTGAGTTCGGCGAGTCCAACGAGGTGTTCACGCCGATCGTGGGTGGCACCACCAAGAAAGACATCGAGACCGGGCGTGTGGCCAACCTGCACGTGGACAAGCACTACCCGCAGCGCACCACGCTGATGAAAGTGCCGACGATCTCCACGTTGTGGGACTACATCAACCGCGCGATGCCGTGGAATGCACCCAAATCGCTGTCGGTGGAAGATGTCTATGGCGTGGTGGCCTACATCCTGCACCTGGGAGACATCCTGCCGGAAAATTTCGTCCTCAGCGACCAAAACATCGCCGAGGTGCAAAAGCTCATGCCCAACCGCAATGGCATGACGACCGATCACGGGATGTGGCTGCCGAACTACAAGTTCAGTGGCAAGCCCGACGTGAAAAACACGCGCTGCATGAACAACTGCCCGATCGAAGGCGACATCAAGTCGATGTTGCCGGATTACATGCGCGATGCGCATGGCAACCTGTTTGAGCAGCAGCGCCTGATTGGCCCGATGCGCGGCTGGGACACCACCAAGCCCCCGCGCAAGGGGCCGCTGGCTCCCAAGAGCTGAGGGATCGGGTGCATCGCGGCCACGGCTGACGGGGCAGCGGTGAACCCGACTCCGATTTTTGTTCTCTAACCAACGCCCGCCCCGAGGGCACTTTGCAAGCAAGCGACAGGAGATGACGATGAAGCACGTGATGACCATGTTGGCCGCGGTGGCGGGTCTGGCCGCCCTGAGCACCTCCGCCCACGCGATGGACGCGGCGGCAGCCAAGGCGCTGGCCCAAAAGAGCGCCTGCATGAGCTGCCACAGCGCCGACAAGAAAATGGTGGGCCCGGCCTACAAGGCCATTGCCGAAAAGTACAAAGGGATGAAGCCTGAGGAACTGGCCGCCTCGATCAAGAAGGGCGGCTCGGGCAAGTGGGGCCCGGTGCCGATGCCGGCCCAGGCCAACCTGAGTGATGCGGACGCCAAGACGCTGGCCGAGTGGATTCTGGCTGGCGCGCCGGAAAAGTAAGATACCGGGTTCGGTACCGCAAGGAACTTTTGCAAGGAGCAAGTGATGAAGCAGACTCGACGCGCCGTGCTGAAGCAAGGCACGGCACTGGCGACGCTGGTGTCGCTGGGGGTGATCACGGCCGAGCAGGCGCTGGCCTCGCCGCGGGCGGCGTTTGAGGCCAAGAGCCTGGCCGATGCGCTCAAGGCGGTGGGCGGG